>JBJOPC010000001.1:0-8818 GCA_046050965.1 Verrucomicrobiota bacterium
CCACGTTCCCCGGCGACACCAGCATGGCAACCGTCGAACAAGTGAAAGCCTTTGCCAAGGGCGGTTCCGCGCGCATCCAGCGCTGATTCTTCCGCGCAAATAATTCAACGGCGGCTTGCAGCAATGCGCGCCGCCGTTTTTGTTTGGAGTGCGCGGGCATGACCGCGCTTTGGAACTGGGAGACATGTCTCCCAGTTCCAAAGCGGCGACGTGTCGCCGCACTCCACAAGCCGACCGTGCGGCCCGGAGCGCGGGTCTGTGACCCGCAGCGGCTTCGCGAGTTAGCAGCGTTTGGAATGGGCGATGACGTTCGGGAATTCCGAGGTGCTGCGGCTCGCAGAGCCGCGCTCCGCAGCGCCCGCTGGCGACGCGGCACAACGAAACGGGGAGATAATCCTTGCTGGAAATTCAGCGGCCAGATTTCATAACTCCATGCTGACCGCCGCACTTGAAAAAATTGCCTGTGTGCGATGCCGTGCACGGGCTGCGGTCTAATCACAGTCAGGTGTCTGACCACGCCATGAAATATTTCACCCGCGAAGCAAGTCAGCAGTTGAGCAACTGGAAAGGCAGTTCACGATGGAGGAGTCTGTGGGCAAGATATGATCAAGAGTTGGCTCGCACGCGAGTCCAGTTCACTCCCGGTTGGCGCGAGTTGGCTGACACAGATTTTCACGACGCCGAGGTTCTTGCAGTGGAACGCCCCAGTCTTTCGGAGATTATTTTGCGTCTTGATGTGCCCGGCGCGGGCGTTTGCACTCTTAAGTTTCTTGGGCTACGCAAGGCACGAATTCCTGAGTCGGCGGTTGGTGACATTTGCCTCTGCGCCGAAGTTCATCTCACCGATGGCTGCGGTGACTTGCAGGTCTTGCTTCGTGGTTCTGAAATACAGATTACTGCTCCTGATGTTGTTATTTTCAGACATGACAACACGGCTTAACACTTCGCCAGCCCGTGTAAAAACTATTTTGGCGGCGGTGTAGTGAATGGCAGTTTGGTCTGGCGAGTTGCTCTCCCTCACCCCAGCCCTCTCCCGCTGGGAGAGGGCTGGGGTGAGGGAGAACGCTCACGAACGCCAACCACCGTCGCTTTCACTCCCACGCCGCCGCGAATTCATACGCGGCCAGTTCTCGCGTTGCAGAAAAATCCGTCCCCAGACTTCCCTCGCGGAAAATTTTCCGCTAGAAACCGTCATGCAATTCTCCCGCCGCCAGTTTCTCCAAACCTCCGTGGCCGCTGGCGTCGCGTTGAGCGCCGCGCCGTCGCTCGCACTTGGCAACGCTAGCATCAACCGCCGCGCCGTCGTGCGCCGCCACAATCCCGTCGTCGCCAAATTTGATCCGTATGCGTCACTCTCCGTGGGCAACGGCGAGTTCGCCTTCACGGCGGACCTCACGGGCTTGCAGACGTTCGCCGCGCTCTGCGAAAAAGATTTTCCCAACTGCACGATGGCGCATTGGGCGTGGCACACGATTCCCGGCGGCGCGCTGAAGCGCGAAGATTTTCGGTTCAAGGAATTCGACACGTTCGGCCGCAAGGTCGGCTATGGCACGAGCAAGACTGACCAAGAACCGCTGTTCAACTGGCTGCGGCAGAATCCGCACATGCTGCATCTCGGTCGCGTCGCGCTGGAATTGAAACGCGCCGACGGCAGCGCAGCCACGCCGGATGATTTGAAGAACGCGCGGCAGGAACTCGACCTCTGGAGCGGCGTCATCACGAGCCAGTTTGAGTTCGCGGGCGAGCGCGTGCGCGTGACGACGTGCGCGCATCCCGTGCGCGACGCGCTCGCCGTGCGCGTGGAATCGCCGTTGCTCGCCAGCGGCAAACTCAAGGTGCTGCTCGCGTTTCCCTACGGCGAACCGGAATATTTTTCCGCGAACTGGAACGCGGCGGACAAGCACAGCAGCACGGAGTCGCAGCGCACGGAACGCAGCGTGGTCATCGAGCGCAAGCTGGACAACGACAGCTACACCGCGAAGGTCGGCTGGTCGAAGCGCGGGAAGTTTGCGGCGCGCGCAGCGCATGAATTTGTGTTGAGCGCGGACGGCAGCGAGTTGGAATTCGTCGTGGAATTTTCCGCGAAGGAAAGTAGCGAGGCGTTGCCTGATTTTTCTCAAACAAAAATCGCCAGCGAAACGCACTGGAAAAAATTCTGGAACGAAGGCGGCGCGGTGGACTTCGGCGACTGCACGGACAAGCGCGCGCCTGAACTCGAACGCCGCACCATTCTCTCGCTCTACAATACCGCGTTGCACTGCGCTGGCTCGCTGCCGAGCGCCGAGACGGGGCTGCTCTACAATTCGTGGTATGGCAAGTTCCACCTCGAAATGCACTGGTGGCACAGCGTCCATTTCACCGCGTGGAATCGCTTCGCGCTGTTCGAAAAGTCGCTCGGCTTCTACGAAAAGATTTTGCCGCTCGCCCGCGAGACCGCCAAACGCCAAGGCTATCGCGGTGCGCGCTGGCCGAAAATGGTCGGGCCGGACGGCCACGATTCGCCGTCGCCCATCGGCCCGCTGCTGCTCTGGCAACAGCCGCATCCGATTTACTACGCCGAGCTTTGCTGGCGCCAACGCCCGACCAAAGCGACGCTCGACCGCTGGTTTGACCTCGTGTTCGAGAGCGCGGAATTCATGGCCGACGTGGCGTTCTTCGATGCGAAGCGTGGGCAATTCGTGCTCGGTCCGCCGTTGAAAACCGTTTCCGAAAACGCCGAGACCACGACGACGCTGAATCCCACGTTTGAATTAGCCTACTGGCGTTTTGGACTCCGCACCGCGCTCGCGTGGTGCGAACGCGCGGGCATTCCCGCGCCGCGCAAGTGGCAGGAAGTTCTTACCAAACTCGCGCCGCTGCCAGTCAAAGACGGCGTGTATCTCATGCAGGAAGATATGCCGGACACTTATGAGAAATGGAATTGGGAACATCCCGCGCTCGTCGGCGCGCTCGGCGTGCAGCCCGGCGACGGCGTGGACGCCGCGACCATGCGCGCGACCGTGCGCCGCGTGATGACGTCGTGGAAATGGGAAGACACGTGGGGCTGGGATTATCCAATGATGGCCATGGGCGCGGCGCGCAGCGGCGAACCCGAACTCGCCGTGGACGCCCTGCTCATCGAGACCGTGAAGAATCGCTACCATCCGAACGGTCATAATTATCAGCGTGAAAAACTCACCGCCTACCTGCCCGGCAACGGCGGTTTGCTCGACGCCATCGCGATGATGTCCGCTGGTTGGACGGGCAGCGCGACGACCGACGCGCCCGGCTTTCCGAAAAAGAATTGGCGCGTGAAGTCCGAAGATTTGCGCCGCTGGCTGTGACACGAGCGAACCGATTGCGATGGTAGGGCGTCGCTGCCGCGACGCCTCGGCTGACCGGCAGGTCAGCCCTACCGGTTCGCGTCAATTCGCGAAATTCGCGGATAAAACTTCCCCACCGCCAGCCACGCCAGAAAAATTCCCGTCACGCCCACGCACAACGGCGCGAGCCAACGATCCAGCGGCAGCGAACCGTGCCGCTCCGGTCGCAGGTTCACGCCAAAGAAAATCATCTCGCCCTCGCCCGGAAACGGCGCGCTCGCCCGCACCCGCCCACTCCAATCCACGCCCTGCGAAATGCCCGAACTCGCCACGCGGAAAATCGGCACGCCGTATTCCGCCGCGCGCACCGGCGCGACGCGCGCGTGCAACTCGTGCTGATGCCGCCCCCAATCCGCCACGTCCATCGTCGGCACGATGAGCATTTGCGCGCCCTGCCGCACCAACTCGTCCGTCACCCGCGTGTAGCTCAAGTCGTAGCAGATGCAGATGCCGATTTTGCCCCACGGCGATTCCCACACGCGCTGCTCCGGCGCGGGCAACCCGTCCTTGAAAAACTGAATCGGCACACTCTTCGTCTGCTTGAACACCACCTCGCCGTTCGTGCCGATGACAAACGCCGTGTTGTAGTAATTCTTTTCCGACGCCGCTTCCTTCCCGCCGACGATGAGAAATTTTTTATTCGTGCGACACCATTCCTTCAACTGCGCCGTTGGCTCGCCGTCCAACGTGTATTCGGGCAGGACGATTAAGTCCACGTTGGTCACCTGTCGTAGACCACGTTTGTTCGTCAAAGGTTCGTTGATGACTTTATTTAACGACTGGTGAATCTCGCTTGGCGTCGGAAAATCTAGTTGAACACCCGCAGTTACTAAAGTTGGCCGCACACTTCGATTGTGTAAATCAAACGACAGGAGCGGCAAGAACAACCCTGCCAAAATTCCGCACAGGGCAATGAAGACAAGCATATCCACCAGTTTCAAACGTGCGTAGCCAACGATAGCTGCAAAGGCAGCCACAACGAATCCTGCGCCGTAGACCCCAATAGGCTGAACCAATCCGAACGCCAACCCCACGTTCAGCCACGCAAACTTGAGGTAGTAAAGTTCGCTGCGAAAATATTCCAAGCCCGTCCACAGAAACGGCACGAGCCACACCGCGCGCTTCGCTCCGAACCGCATCAGCGCGATATGCGTCAACGCCGCGAACAGCGCAATCCAGAACGCCAGCACCACCCACAACGCAATCGCCGCCGCGCCAAAGATGTTCCAGAAAAACGCGAGCTGCGGCCCGAAGCAAGCCAGCCCCGTCAGCAGCCCCGCATAAAACGCCAGCCGCGTCGTCCGCATCCGCGCCAGTTGCACCAAGCACCCGACGTAGCCCACGATGAGCAACGCCAGCAATCCCGATTGCGCTGGCGTGTAAGCCGCGTGGAAACATCCTGCCGCGCCCATCATCAGCAGCACGGCCTGCCACCAGTTCAGCGGTTTTAATTCTGTGTCATTCATAAATCCGAGACGCCGGTAGGGCGGTGCTGCCGCGCCGCCTTGGCTGACCGGCAGGTCAGCCCTACCAAGCCGTGTTCATCTGTGTTCATCTGTGGCTGATAATTGTTGAGCCACTTCCTTCACCGCGCGCAAATCCAATTTTCCCGTGCCGAGCAATGGAAAGCTGTCCACGCGATAAAATGCATCACCTTTCGGCTTCCACAAGTTCGGCAACTCACACGCGCCAATTTTTCCCAAAGCCGCCGTCAACTCCGCATCGCCGAACTTTTTTAGCACGAGCACCACGAGGCGTTCGCCTTTTTTCTCGTCCGGCACACCGGCGACCACGAACGTCTGCTCGGTCAGCCCGGCGACCTCGTGCAGCTTTTCCTCCACCTTGACGTGCGGAACCATCTCGCCGCCGATTTTGCTGAAGCGGTTCAACCGCCCGGTGATTTGCAGAAAGCCATCTTCGTCCAGCGCCGCGATGTCGCCGGTGATATACCAGACGCGCGGCGCAACGTCGTTTGGACTGCGGCGACAGGTCGCCGCTTTAGAACTGGGAGACATGTCTCCCAGTTCTAAAGCGCGGTCATGCCCGCGCACTCCAAAATCTTCCACCAACACCTCCGCCGTCTTCGCGGGTTGACCAAGATAGCCGCACATCACGTTCGGCCCGCGCACGAGCAACATTCCCGATTCGCCGACTGGCAAAGTTTTGCCGCTGCGTGGATTTTCTGCGTCCACAATTTTCACACACACACCGGGCAGCGGATGACCAATCTTGCCACGCTTGCCACCAATCTGATGGAATCCCGCCGCGCGAAAATCCGGACCATTCACCGCCACGGCGGGCGCGCACTCGGTCGCGCCGTAGCCTTCAAGCGGACGCACGCCGAACTTTTCCTCGAACACCGTTGCTAGTCGGTCAGGAAGTTTTTCCGCACCAGTCATCACGAAACGCAGGCTGCCGAAATCGCCCGCGCCGCAGCCGCGCAAATAAAATTGCAGGAACGTGGGCGTCGCGAGCAGGAACGTAACTTGCCGGTGATGCACAATCGGTCCGATGGCGCGCGAATCGAGCGGGTTGGGATGGAACACCACGCCTGTGCCGAGCACGGCGGGCAACGCGAACGTGCCGGTGAAACCGAACGAGTGGAAGAATGGCAAAATTCCCAAGATGCGGTCGTCGCCATCGAGCGCGAAAACTTGGCCGAGCTGCTCGACGTTCGCGCCGACGTTGTAGTGTGAAAGCATCACGCCCTTGGGTTCGCCCGTGCTGCCGCTGGAGAAAATCACGGTGACCAAATCGTCCAGCGAAGTTTTATTGGTGTTGCCGAGGGCGCATTCCAGCAAGCCGACAGGCGATAGTGTGGCCATGAACCACGCGAAAACTTTTTCGCCAAGTGATGGATTCGCCGCCATGTCTTCGAGATAAATCACCTCGCCCGGCACGGTCAGTTTTACCTTCTCCAGAAATGCGCGCGAGGTGATGACCGTCGTGATGCCGCACTGTTTCGCGCACGAGGCGAGCGCGTCGGCAGAGAGCGTGTAGTTGAGGTTCACCGGCACTTTGCCGCAGAGCAGTGCGGCGTGATTCACGAGCGCGCCCGCCACGCTCGGCGGCAGGAGCAGGCCGACCATTTCTTGTGCATTCCAAACTTGCTTCAACCGCCGCGCGAGAAAAATGGTTCGCGTCAGCGCGTCGCCAAACATCGCGCCCTCGCCCTGCCCGTCCGACATCGCGAAGCGGCGCGGGTGCTGGCGACACGTCCGCACGAACGCGCGCTGCAGCGGCAGCATCCGTTCGCGGCGTTGCGGCCATGCGTCGGCCAGCAGTTCCTGCACGGCTTGCCGCACCTCAAACGGCGTGGCGCTCGCGGGCAAAGGTTTTCCAAAACTCACCGTAACCGGATGCGGCATCCGCTCTGGCACGCGCCAAATAAATTTACCGCCCTTGAAACTTCCCGGCGAACCCAACACGCCATCGAGCGCGACGGGGATAATCGGCGCGTCCACGTTTTTCATGATGCGCTCCATACCACGTCGGAACGGCAGCATCTGGCCGATGCGCGTGATTTCGCCCTCGGCAAAAATGCACGCGACCTCGCCCGCGCGGATGGCGTCACTCGCGGCTTGCAGCGACTTGATGAGTTCGCGCGGACGTTGCTCGGCGGAGATAGGAATGACGCCAAGAATTTTGTAGAACGGATTCAGCCAGCGATGTTCGTAGAGGTCTTTGAACATCAGAAACCGCACGTTGCGATCCGTGGAGGCGATGAGCAACACGGCGTCCACCCACGAGACGTGGTTGCAGACAAACAGCGCGCCGCTCTTCGCCGGAATATTTTCGCGTCCGACCACGTGGATGCGATAGACCGAATGCGTGACCGCCCACAACACGAACCGCAGCAGCGCGCTGGGCAACAAAATCAAAACGTAAATTGCGCCCGCCAGCGTGAGCAAACCACCCACGAGAAAAATCCCGCGCGGCGTCAGCGCAAAATGTTGCGCGAGCAGCCAGTGCGCGCCGCTCGCGAGGAACACGCCCACGAACGATAGCAGGTTCGCCGTGGCCTGCACTTCGCCTTTGGTTTCGCGCGACGGTTTGTGTTGCAGCAACGCCGCGATTGGCACGATGAAAAAGCCGCCCGCGAAACCGAGCAGCGCGAGCAGCACGAACACGGCGTTCAGCGGCAGACCCGGCCACGCGAGCAGCGAGCAGAACAGCGACAGCCCCACTGCGCCCAATGGCACGAGGCCGTATTCGATTTTTCCGCCGGACAAATAGCCCGCCGCCACGCTGCCCAACCCGATGCCGAGCGCGAGTGCGACGTTGAGCAGGCCAATGTGCGTCTCGCCGACGTGCAGCACGTCCGCGCCGTAGAAAAACAAATTCAGCAGCAGCAGCGCGCCGATGAAGCTGAAGTAGGTGTTGCCGATGACCGCGAGCCAGAGCGGGCGGTCGCCGCGCATCTTGCGAAGCGAACGCCAGACTTCGCCGACGAAGTTCACATTGAATTGGTTTGCCGGGTTCGCCGCCGGAACTTTGGCAATGTGGCGACAGGCCGCCAGTCCGATGACCGCTAGTGCCAGTAAAAACATACCCGGCCACAGTTGAGAAACTTCGCGGCTCGTGTTCATGATGGAAGCCATAAACGCCGCCGCCACCGTGCCAAGGATGATGGCCATAAACGTGCCGAGTTCAAGAACGCCATTGCCCCACGAAAGTTTTTTGTCCGGCAACAACTCCGGCAGCGAACCGTATTTCGCCGGGCCGAAAATCGCGCTGTGCGTGCCCATGAGAAACACGCTCGCGAGCAAAAGTTTTTTGTCCATCGTCCACAGCCCGGCGAACACCACGGCCATGATGCCCAGTTCAAAAACTTTCACGCCGAGCATCACCGAACGTTTGCTGAAACGGTCGGCGAGAAATCCGCCCGCCACGGAAAACAAAATGAACGGCAAGGCGAACAGCGCGCCGATCCACTCGCCGAACGCGTGCTTCTCCGCCGCCGTCAGCGCGCCGCCGCCCGCCGCGAACAGCGCGACGAACACGACGAGGTTTTTTACGACGTTGTCGCTGAACGCGCCTTGGAACTGCGTGACGATGAGCGGCCAGAAGCCAGAGGCAGTTTTAAGTGTTGAGTTTTGAGTGTTGAGTTCGGCGGAGTTCACGGCGCAACATTACTCGTTCGCACGGCGGAGTTGGAATTGAAAAACTTGCGGCGGCATTGGCGAGGACGATGCTCAACCCGCGCGCGGTATTTTCCACGGCAACTGGGTCGCGCGAAGCCAACGAAGGGGGCGAAGGTTCTGCCAACAAGTTTTACTTCGCCGCCTTCGCGTCCTTCGCGCGACATTTTTTCTTCACACGGCGTTCACCAGCACCTTGAGCGAATCCGGCGTGGGCTTGGCGGCGAGCGCGACGGCGGCGGAAGTTTCGGCGAGGGGGAAGCGGTGCGTGATGAGCGGGCGCACGTCGAGTTGGCGCGAGAAGACGAGCCGCGC
>JBJOPC010000002.1:0-7623 GCA_046050965.1 Verrucomicrobiota bacterium
AGGAAATTGCCGTCGGCGGTCTGTATTTCACCAACGTCATCAACTACGTTTCCAACTGTTTCGTGACGGGGCCAAACACCGGCACTTCGCACCAGAACAATGCGTTTGCCTCCGGCGTGACGAATGCATTGCAGTGCTGGATTTTTCAGTCGGGGAATTACATGGACAGCAATCGGAATTCGGCGCTCGACGGCAGCGACACGGGCTGGGGAATGTTTAGCGGAATCTTTACGCAGCTAGGCAGCCGCTACGCTCCGCTGCCGCAAATCGTGGCGGATAATCCAACGACTGCCTACGAGCGTGTGCTGGCTTTCGTCGGCGCGTCGCAGTCTCGCGATGCGGCTGACCAACGAGCCATTCGCACCGTGCGCCAACACAACGGGAGCATCATTGATTTCATTTGCCCGACGACCTTCGCGGGCGACTACATTACCAACACCGTATCCGGCACGAATTACATCGGCGTGAATCCATGGCCAGTCCTCAACGCCACGGCTGCACCGCTGGACACCGATCAGGACGGGATGCCCGACTACTGGGAAAAAAATCTCAGCCTCAATCCGAGCGTGGCGAACAACAATCACACGAACGCCAGCGGCTACACCGATCTGGAGGACTATCTGAATTTCCTCGGCGCACCGCACAACTTCGGCGGCGTGAACGCGACGAATTTTACCGACCTCCGCGCGCTGACCGGAGGCGATTCAAATCTGGTCTTCACCGTCGCGGGGGCGAGCAATGGTGTGGTGTCGCTGGCGGCCGACGGCATCACCGCGCGGTTTTCACCCGCCACCAATGCCATTGGTTCTGCGTGGTTCACGTTCAACGCGACCAACCCGGTGAACCACTCCGCGTTTGGGTCATCGCCGGTTTCGCTGTTCATCACGAATCTGCCGCCGGTCATCCTGACACCGCCGGTCGGCGTCACCAACGCACTAGGCAGCACGGCGACCTTTTCCGTTGGCGCGGCGAACGCGGGTCTGGCCTATCGCTGGCGGTGCAACGGCACGAACCTCGTGAACGGCGGAAATATTTCCGGCGGGGTGACCAATGTCGCTCTCTCGCTCACCAACCTGACGGCCACCAACGCGGGAAATTATTCCGTGGTGGTCACCAATTTTTCCGGCGCAGTCACCAGCAGTGTGGCCGTGCTGTCCATTACGCCCAACACCGCGCCGACCAATCTCGCCTTCACCGTCGGCAGCGGAGCGATTCAATTTTTCTGGCCGACGGATCACACCGGCTGGCGCTTGGAATGGCAGACCAACAATCTTGAAACGGGCTTGAACACAAACTGGTTCACCATCGCAGGCTCGTCGCTGACAAATCAGATTCTGATCTCAATCGCGCCGACGAACGGCAGCGTTTTCTTCCGGCTCGCTTATCCTTGAATTTTTCATGACCAATACCATCAGGAAATTTGGGGTCAGTCTGGCGATGCTTTTCGCGGCCGCCAACGTTTCCGTCGCTGCGGACGCACCGCCAGCGGCAAGTCACAAAGTGAAAATCATCCTCGTCGGCGATTCCACCGTCACGGACAACGCGGGCTGGGGTCTCGGCTTCAAACAATTTCTCACGGATGGCGCGGAGTGTATTAACACGTCGCAGGGTGGACGTAGTTCGGAAAGTTTTCGCCGCGAAGGCCGCTGGACGAATGCGCTGGCGTTGCAAGGTGATTATTACCTGATTCAATTCGGCCACAACAATGAGCCGGGCAAGCTGGGGCGCTCGACCGATATGCCGACGTTTGTCAGCAACATGGTCAGCTATGTCGAAGAAGCGCAAGCCATCGGGGCGAAACCTGTTTTGGTCACGCCGCTCACGCGTCGCCAGTGGGACAAGGAGCATCCCGGCAAAATTAAATCCAGTCTCGCGCCGTATGCCGAGGAAGTTCGCAAACTTGCCGCCGAGAAACACGTTCCGCTCGTGGACTTGCAAGCGCGCAGCATTGAACTGTGCGAATCACTGGGGCCGGAAAAGTGTTTGGAATTCAGCCCGCCAAAAATGATTGATGGCACGAACACCGGCGGCTTTGACGGAACGCATTTAAAAACGAAAGGCCATGTGTTATTCGCTCGACTGGTAGTGGAGGAATTGCGCAAGGCCGCGCCAGAACTCGCGCCGACCTTGCGCGCCGAGCCGTTAGATGCCAATCCCGTGGCGCCAGAAACCAAGTATAGTGCGATTGTTTCCGCTGATGGCTCTGGCACACATACGACGGTGCAAGCGGCGATTGCCGCCGCGCCGGATGATGCTCAAAAGCCGTTCACCATTCTCCTCAAGCCCGGCAAGTATGAAGGGCAAATCATCGTCCCCAAAAACAAACGCAACGTGCGCTTGGTGGGCGAGGAATGGGAGAACACGATTCTCACCTACGGTCTGAACGTGCTAGAGACCAACGCCACGACCGATCGGCGTTTCAAAGGCACTGGGGTCACTGTGCTCGCGGATAATTTCTCTGCGGAGAATCTCACGATAGAAAACACCTCCGGCGACCATGGCCAAGCACTGGCGTTGCGCGTGGATGGCGACCGCGCTGTCTTCAACCATTGCCGACTGCTCGGCTGGCAAGACACGCTGATGCTCAATAACGGTCGCCAGTATTTCACGAATTGTTATATCGAAGGCCGGGTGGATTTTATTTACGGCTCGGCGGCGGCGGTGTTTGACCATTGTGAAATCCGCAGCAAGAACGGCGGCCATATCACGGCAGCAAATACGCCGCAAAATCATCCGTTCGGATTTGTGTTCACGAATTGCAAACTCACGGGCGATCCGAAGCCGTGGGTCAGTCCTGCTGGCATTGCGGCAAATACCAACCGACCACCGAAGGCCGATCTCGGCCGTCCGTGGCGTCCGTATGCGAGCGTAACTTACTTGAATTGTGAAATGGGCGACCACATCAAGACCGCGGGCTGGGACAACTGGCGCAATCCCACCAATGAACTGACCGCGCGCTTCGCTGAATATAACAGCATCGGACCGGGCGCGAACTCCGAGACGCGTTTCAAATGGGCGAAGCAGTTGACCAAAGGTGAGGCGGAAAAAATCACCATCGAAGCTGTCTTGGCTGGGAGTGATGCGTGGAATCCAATTGGGCAGTTGCCATGACTAAACTGCGCGCTACTACTTCATTTGTAACAGTCCGCGCTTGATGGCAGTGGTCACGGCTTGAGTTCGATCCATCGCGCCCAACTTGGCAAGAATGTTAGTCATGTGGATTTTCACCGTGCCTTCCACAATCCCCAAAGCCACGCCGACTTCCTTGTTGCTCTTACCTTCCGCAATCATTTCCAGCACGGCGAATTCACGGGCCGTCAATTGTTCGTGGGCGGCTTGTTTCGCCAAGCGGTTGGTAATCTCCGTGGGAAAATATTTTTCCCCGCTGTGGACGACCCGAATCGCTTCGCCGAGCGAATCCAGCGACATATCTTTCAGCAAATATCCCGATGCACCCGCGTCCATCGCGCGGCGAATGTCTTCTTCCGTGCCATAACTGGTCAGCACCAGCACGGGCATCGGTCCAAATTCCTGCCGCAACTTCACCATGATTTCAATGCCGCTCATGCCGGGTAAGCGCAAATCCATGATGACGACATCTGGTCTGTGTTTGCGAAATTGTTCGAGCGCTTCTTTGCCGTCGAGTGCTTCCGCTACCACGACAATGTCTGGTTCAACTTTGGTCGCCGTGACCAAACCCATGCGAACCAAGATGTGATCTTCCACAATCAAGATACGAATTTTGGTTTTGGCTTTGTGCGTCATATTGGAAATGGGTTCCGCGAAATTTAGCTGGCGTCGCTGTGCTGATAGTTCAAGGGCACGCTCACCTCAATCGTCGCGCCTTTGCCCGCATCACTGACTACCGTCAATTGCCCGCCCATCTTCCGCGCGCGGTCACGCAGGCTACGTAGCCCAAGATGCTGGCCGACCGTTCCCGCTAACACGGCTGATTGATCAAATCCCGCACCGTCGTCGCAAACGGAAAGTTGAACCGAGGCGGCTGAATAAACTAAATGGATTTGGATAGTTTTGGCGTGTGCATGTTTAAGCGCATTGTTAATCGCTTCCTGACCGATGCGGAACAGGTGGTTTTCCATGGACGGCGGCAACGGACGGACTGTGCCGATGGTGTGCGTGATGATCTCCGTGTTATGGCTGCCGTTTTTCATCTGTTTGGCGATTTCAGCGAGTGCCGTCCCCAAATCCGCATTGGCGAGCAGTGGCGATTGCAGATTCAAAAGGCTGTGCCGCAATTCGGCGTGGCTGAAGCGAACCATGTTTCGCGCGAGTTCCAAAAAGCCGCGCGCTTCGTCGGGCTTGTCTTCCAGCGTGGAAGTCACTCCGTTCAACTGCATCATGATGCCGCTCAATCCTTGCTCCAGTCCGTCGTGAATTTCGCCAGCCAGCCGTTGTCGTTCAGCGAGCGTCGCGGAGATTTGCGTTTCCGCTTCCAGTTTCCCCATCGCGATTTCCAACTGGCGTGTGCGGCGGGCGACTCGGCGGCGGAGCGAGTGAACCCATAGCAAAGTTCCCATGAGCACCGCCAGCAGACACGCCACGACCGCAACTGTATGTTTCCAATTCCACCACGGCGGGCGTTGCAACAAGACCACGTCGCCCGGCTGACGCAGGAGCAGATTGAACGCGGCAATCATCGGCTCATTTTCCGCGGCGAAGGTTGGCTCGGGAACTTCAGCCCGCTCCGCATAGCAAACCCCCGCGACTTGCACCACGCTTCCAACGGGAAGGTCGTTTAACTGTCCTCGGTCTTTCGTCAGCGTGGCGCGAAACGCGCGGTTCTCGGTTTCCAGATTCAAAACCGTTTCCCCACTGGAAAGGTGTTGTTGTCCCAGCACCACGGCTTTTAACTGCACCAGCGTGGCGTCACGTTTGCCTTGTAAGATTTCGGTCAGCGAACTGTGGGCTGGTAGGGGCAGCACGCCGTTTTTTTGTTTCCGCACCACTGTTTCAATCAGGGTTGGTGAAGAGACACCTCGCTGCGGAAACCCAACCACCTCGACTTGATCGCCCTCTTGCATCACTGCTGCTTGAGCGGTGCGAACTGCCACGCCACCGGAGGTATCTTGCAGGAACATCAAGCCTGTCTGCCGATAAGTTACGACGCCTTCCACCTTCAGACGATGAACGCCTTGGAAGTTGTTGTTGAACCGCATCACGCTCGCGGCCGGGATGGTGGGAACGATGAACGGGTCAGACGGCGGCGCCTCTCGGACTTCGACAAAACTTTGCGTCGGCACGAGCAACCGCATTTCGTTTTCGCCAACCCAAGTCGCCACGCCGCGCAAACGCACGAATGCATTCACATAATTCGATAAAACACTGGCAGAGGTTTTACCAATCAATGCCGTGACGGCCCCCGCCTTTGTCATCAACAGCACGGTGCCGTTGGTGGTTGCTGACTGGATGATGCCATCCAGCTGTATCCAGCTACCTTCACCACGGCGCAACATTTCATATTCTTCTGGGTGAACCGCGGGCTTTGGCATTTGCCCCAGCCCCACAATATTTACGGAACGCGGTTCAAAAGTTTTTCCGTTCCGCCGCCCGCCAATCTCCACAATTTGTCCAACGCGCAAACCCGGCAACATCAAGCGACTCGTCACCTCCATAAAAATCGCCGCCGTTTCATCCTGCATCGCGATGTAATATCGGCCAGAAATCCTGCCGACGAAAGTCAGCACCCCGCGCAGCCGCATCGTGTCGCCGCGTTCCTCCCGCTGGCTGGCGATTTGGGAAATGATCTGTTCAATGTGCGTCACCCCCGGCTCGCCTGCGCTCTGGTTCGAGGCGGCAGTCATGGAAAACACTACGGGCGATTCCTTCTCCCCATCCGTCGCCCGGCAACGTGCGTCCACTAGCACCGGCTGTCCGTTTTCCCATGTCAAAAATCCGACCAACTCCACTGGCTGCCCGATTTTGACGGTTGCGAAATTCTCTCCCTGCGCGGTCAAAAATGAATGGCGATGCGCCAGTTTCAACCAGCACGGAATTTGCAGGCCGGGAATGGTCACCGCGACGCTGTTCAAATCATATTCCTGCCGGTAATGCAGCAGCACGCTGTTCGTTAAACTCACGTCCAGACTGACCATCGGCGAGCGGTGGCTTAAGGATTCACGGAACATGATTCCGGCTCTCGCTTGCGGATCATCGGCCTCCAGCCGGTCCAAGCGCGCGACCAGTTCACCGCCCTCGGCCAGTGAACCATACAAATATTCCAGCTGATCCCATCTGCCCCTGAAGCCGCGCCCACCGCCAATGAGCGTGGTGGTTGAACCATCAAAACTGGCGCGACCTAGCAGCGGGTTGTTATTGATTCGCGCGTCACGCGCCGAAGCTGCCAGTCCCGCGACGTGCTCGAACGTGGCCGTAGCCAGCGTATTCGTATTGAAGGACGATGCGGTCAGCCCCGCGAACATGGAATTGCTCACGACAATTTCAATTGGCGGCGCAGCCTGAATCCAATTCACCCCGTTGCTGGAAACGTAGCCGTAAAAACTGTCTGCGCCCTGAATCAAAAGTTGACCCGGCTTCTGCTGCACCACCGTGCCGCGCACCATAATCTTGCGTCCCCACGCGAGGCTCGGATCCGTGGGGTCAATGTTACAAATCGGCGTTGCCGCCATGGACGACCAAAGCTCCGCGCCCGAACCGACCGTTGAAACATTGGCAGCCGAAGGACTGTAAATCATCCCGGCAATTTTTTCGCCGTTGGCCGCAATGGTTGCTTCACAAACGCCGCGCACCTTCACGCGCAAGTTTTGCCAGCGGGGAGCTTGCGCTTCTGGCCAAGCTTGCACGAACACGGTCATCCGCCGCTGTTGCTCGACCAACTCCAGCACGAGTGAACTGCCGGATTTCGCCACGAACTCCACCGTGCCTTCCACTTCCGCCCAGCAAAAATTATCCTTGGCCGCCAGCGGTTGCGCGATTTGGATGGGTTGAACTTCCGGCAATTCACTGTAGCCGAGCTTCGTCACGCGGAGATTTTTGAGCGTCAGGATGGAAGTTTCAGCCTGTGTGGTCAACGGTCGCACCGTGCAGGCTGGGTAGTTGGTGAAATATTCCCAGACGATGCCGTTGGTGTGGTTGGCCGCATCGGTCAGCCACGGCGAAAGATTGCCTCCCTCAATTACTGATTGGCTGAGGCTCGGACCTTCCCACGCCACCGCCAGATGTTCATAGCCGGAACTTTGTTCATACACGGCCTCGATGAAATACGATTTGTCTGCCTCTAGAAAAATCTTCTCCGATTTTTGTGTCGGCAAACGTGCCCATTCTCTGGGCTTGGAGAATTTGTCGGCTTCAATGTAAGCGATTCGCTTCGCCGCCGCTGGGTCGGAACTTTGGCTCAACCACAACTCCGACGAATTATCGCTGGCAATCCAGAACGTATATTTACCCGTGGTGGGCGGATGTAAAAAACCCCGCATCCGCGTGGCATAATTGATTCCCCGGTTCGGGGGTGACTCAAACAAATCCCGCCATTCGTTAGTCGTAAGCCGATTAGGATAATCCGGATAAGTCGCGACCCACGGCGAGGCGTTGTCGCCTTCGATCAAAATCCGTTGCCCCGGCTGGAGTGCCAAGCTCTGCCAATCC
>JBJOPC010000003.1:0-7488 GCA_046050965.1 Verrucomicrobiota bacterium
CCGTGCCGAACCAATGCTGCGCGCTCGGCGCGGTCGGGCCGAGCGCGAGGTCGGTTTTTTCGTAAGCCTGCACCCCGCACAGCGGCCCGACGAAACACGCGAGCAGCAGCAGCACGACGAACCCCGCGCTGACGACGGCGAGTTTGTTCTTCGCGAGCCGATGCCACGCGTCGCGCCAGAGCGACGTGCCTTGCTCGGCGGCGGCTTCGAGTGGTTGCGACGCGGTGCTCATTCAAACCTCAACTTTGGGTTCAGCCACACCAGCACGATGTCCACCAGCAGGTTCATCGAGATGATGAGCACGGCGAAAAAGATGACAAGGCCCTCGATCATCCCGTAATCACGGTTCGTCGCGGACGTGACGAAGAACTGGCCGATGCCCGGCACGTTGAAAATCTTTTCCACCACGAACGAGCCGGTCACCAGCCCCGCAATGGCCGGGCCGAGAAACGAAATCACCGGCAAAATTCCCCCGCGCAGCGCGTGCCGAAAAACCACGCGCATACCCGACGCACCCTTCGCCCGCGCCGTGCGGATGTAGTCTTGATGCAGCACTTCCAACATTCCCCCGCGCGAAAGCCGCGCGATGTAAGCGGAGTAATAAATTCCCAGCGTGAGCGCGGGCAAGATGCGGTCGCTCGGCACGAACCAACCGGAGGTGTTGAACCAGTGCAGCCGCACGGCAAAGAAATAAATCAGCAACGGCCCCAGCACGAATGTCGGGAGGCAGACGCCGAGCGTGGCGAGTGACATCGGCGTGTAGTCGGTAAGCGTGTTCGGTCGCAGCGACGCGGTGATGCCGGAGATCAGTCCAATCACGAGCGCGAAAAACAGCGCGAGCAAACCGAGTTGCAGCGAGACGGGAAAGGCTTCCGCGATGATTTCATTCACGGTGCGGTTCACCTGCCGGTGCGAGCGGCCAAAGTCGCCGTGCAGCAGTTGCTTCATGCGGATGACGTATTGTTCCGCCAGCGGTTTGTCGAAACCGTAGTAGTGTTCGAGCTGCTTGCGGATTTCGGGCGTCGTCGCTTTCTCGGTGTCGAACGGCTTGCCGGGCGCGAGGCGCACCATGAAGAACGTAAGCGTCGCGATGACGAGCAGGACGGGAATCGTCACCAGAATTCGTTTCGCGATGTAGCGGAACATGGCTTATTTCGCGGCTTCCAGATAAACGAATTTATACGGATGCATATCGAGGACGTTGGGCGTCCAGCCTTTCACTTCGGGGCGCATCAGGATTTTCTGCGTGTAGTTGTAAAACGGGATGATGGGCGCTTCGTCCATGAGAATGGTCTCGGCTTGGTGGAAAATTTCAAAACGCTTTTGCGGGTCGGCGGTGAAACCGGCTTCGCGGATGAGCCGGTCGTATTCTTTGTTCGACCAACCGGTCTGGTTGTTGCCGCCGCCGGTCACATACATATCGAGGAACGAGCGCGGGTCAATGTAATCGCTGATCCACGACGCGCGGCTGACCTGATAATTCAGCTGGCGCTGCGAGTCGAGATAGACCTTCCATTCCTGGTTCACGAGCTGCGCATCAATGCCGAGGTTCACTTTCCACATCTGCTGGACGGCTTCGGCGATGGCACGGTGCGTGTCGGCGGTGTTGAAGAGAATTTCAAATTTAGGAAAACCTTTGCCGTCAGGATAACCGGCTTCGGCCAGCAGTTTTTTGGCGGCGGCGAGGTCGGCCTTGTAATACGGCTGCACCGGATAGTCCCCGCACTTCGGCGGCACGAAGGCAAAGGCGGGCTGCTCGCCGCCCTTGGTCACGCTCTTCACGATGCCGTCGCGATCAACGCTCATCGCGAGTGCTTGTCGCACGCGCTTGTCGTTGAACGGCGGCTTGGTCACGTTGCAACGGTAATAATATGTGCCGAGCATCGGATCGAGGTGAATCAACTCCGGGTGCTCGCGCTTGTAGCCTTCAATTTTTGCGGGCGGCACGGTCTGCGTGACGTGCAGTCGTCCGGTGCGGAACGCCAGTTCTTCCGTGTCGCTGTTCTCAATCGGGAAGAAATGAATCTCCTGCAACTTAACCGCCGCCGCTTCCCAGAAGTTTGGATTCTTTTTCACGACGATGACTTGGTTCTGCTTCCATTCGGCGAGCGTGAACGGTCCGTTGCCGACGAAATTTTCCGGGCGCGTCCAGCGATTGCCGCGTTCGTAGAGCGCGCCGTTTTTCTCAATCGTCGCGATGGGAACGGGGAACCACGATTGATGCGGCAGCAGCGAAAGGAAATACGGCGTCGGCGCGTTGAGTTGAATTTGCAGCGTGCGCTCGTCCAGCGCCTTGAAACCCACCTCGTCAAAGTTTGTGATTTTGCCGGTGTTAAACTCCTCCGCGTTTTTCACCACGAAGAGCATATAGGCGTATTCCGCCGCGAGCGACGGCGCGAGCATCCGGTGATACGACTTTACGAAATCTTGCGCGGTGATGGCGTCGCCGTTCGACCACTTGGCCGCGCGCAGATGGAACGTGTAAGTCATCTGGTCGGGCGAGACGTCGTAACTCTCCGCGAGGTTCGGCACGGGATGCAAGTCCACCGGGTCGTAATCCATCAGCCCGCTCATGAGCGACAACACGATGTGCGCCTCAATCAAACCGGTGACAAGCTGGGGATCGAGGTCTTGCGGCTCGCTGCCGTTGCCGACGTTGAGGATTTGTTCGACCTTGCCGCCCGCTGCGGGCTTCGCTGATTCAGAGTTGGAAGCATTCTTGCCGCAGCCACTGAATAACGTGCCGAGCACGAGCAGGGAGAAAGCGAATTGTTTCATCGCGGAAGTATTCCCGTCGCTTGCTGAAACTCAATGTTGATTTTTATTTCCCACGCAAGCTGACGAGAAAACCCACGACCAGTCCGACCGCCACCAGCCACCAGAGCCAGTGGATACCGCGCGGGATTTTTTCCACGCCGCCAAATTCCCTCCGCACAAATTCCTCGTGGCTGAATTCGTCATCCGGCACACCGAGCGAATCAAAGCGCGCCCGTGCCGACCAACCCGTCTGCTCATCCGAGCCGCACGCCGGACAAGCGCGGGCATTGGTTTCCAGTAATTCACCGCAGTGAGGGCAAGTTTCCATCGAATTAAAAATTCAAAATTAGAAATTAAACCGCGGCACTCGCTCCCGTTTTTAATTTTGCATTTTTAATTTCTCTCACCCACCCACGCCCGCGTTCTCGTCGTCCACGCGCAGATCCACGCCCATGAGCACATAGTCGTGCGTGATGGCCGTCATGTCCTTGACGTAATCTTCGAGGCGCAGCAACGGACTGAAACCGAGGAACGCAAAAACTTTCATCGCCGCTTCCTGTTCACCAATGAACTCCGCCTCGACGCGTTCCAGCCCGCAACTGCGCGCAATTTCCACCGCTTCCGTCACGAGCGCGCGCGCCAACCCGCGATTGCGCCAGCTCGGATGCACCAGAATGCTCACGCGTCCGATGTGCCGCTTCCACCCGCCGAGTTGCTGGTGCAGTGTGGCGGCGGCGACGATTTGGCCGTCGTGCAACGCGAGCAACGGCAGGTTACGCCCGAGGTCAATGTCCTGACACCAGCCACGAATCACGGCCAGGTCGGTGACGCGGTGCTTGATGAACATCCGCTCGTGCTCCGGCACGGCGAGGAAAAATTTATGGAACTCCGCCTCGTCATCTTTCCGCAGCGGGCGACTGCGACACTTACCACCGTCTTTGAGTTTGAGGTCTTTGGGGAATTTTTGGAGCGCGATTTGCACGGACATAAAAATCCTTTCGTTAAGTTGCCGCGAGTCTGCGCCGCGAAGATTTTTTCGCAAGCGAGAATCTTTTTTTGTAGCCGCCGACGTGAGGAGGCGCATTTCAAATCGTCAATCAGCAATTAATTTTGCGCCTCCTCACGTCGGCGGCTACGCAATCACGCGCGCTTCTTCGCTAATTCTTCGCGGAGCTTGGCGAGCGGCAGCGCGTTGATCACGTCGGCTTTCGTGAGCCAGCCTTTGCGCGCCACGCCTGCGCCGTAGCGCAGGAACGTCGCGTGCTCGTTGCGATGCGCGTCGGGGTTGATGACGCACTTCACGCCTTTGCTCTTCGCGTAAAACCACAGCCGCCAGTCGAGGTCGAAGCGATGCGGATTCGCGTTCAGTTCAATCCACGTCCCGGTCGCAGCGCAGGCGTCAATCACCGCCTCCTGATTCACGGGATACGGCTCGCGATCCAGCAACAGCCGCCCGGTCAAGTGACCGAGCGTGTGGACAAATTTATTTTCCGCCGCGCGAATCAACCGCTTGGTGTTCTCCGCCTCGCTGCTCGAAGGAACGTGCAAGCTCGCCACCACCACGTCTAATTCCGCGAGCAAATCGTCGTCGAAATCCAACTTGTCTTTGAGAATGTCCACCTCGCTGCCGGTCAACAAACGGAACTCGCTGTCGCGCGCAGCAAAACTTTCGTTGAGCTTTGCTATCTCGGCAATCTGCTTGCGGACGCGCGCAGCATCCAGCCCGTTTGCCTGATATGACGCGCGGGAATGATCGGTCACCGCCCAGTATTCCAAGCCGAGTTCCTCCATGAACGCCGCGATTTCTTCGAGCGTGTCGTGGCCGTCGCTCCAATTGGAATGGTTGTGCAGCGCGCCGCGCAAGTCCGTCCACTCGATGAGGCGCGGTAAATTATTTTTCTCGCCCGCCGCAAACTCGCCGTGGTCTTCGCGCAATTCCGGCGGCACGAACGGCAAGCCGAGTTCGCTGAAAATTTCCTCCTCGGTTTTGCACGACACGAGCAACTTCGGGTCGCGGGTTTCTTCGTTCGACTTGAACAAGCCGTATTCATTCAGCCGCAAGCCGCGTTGAATCGCGCGCTGGCGCATAACGATGTTGTGCTCCTTGCTGCCGGTGAAATACGCGAGCGCGAATGGAAACTCCGCGTCGCTCACCACGCGCAAATCGCATTGGATGCCGCCTTCGAGAATCACGCTCGCCTTCGTGTCGCCTTGCGCCAGCACTTTGATGATGCCCGGTTGCGCGACAAAAAATTCGATGACGTTCTTCGGCGACTTGGACGACGTGAGCAAATCCACATCGCCGATGACTTCCTTGAACCGCCGCAAGCTGCCCGCCGTGCTGCAGCGGATCACGTCCGGATGTTCGCGCAAATTTTCCAGCAACGGCTCGGCGGCGCGCAGCGCATGGTGCAGCAGATGTTTCGACGCGTAACTGCGGCGCAGCGTGATGGCTTCGAGCAGATTCGCCTGCGTCTTTTCGCCGAAACCGTCCAACTCCGCGACCTTGCCGGCCTGACACGCAGCTTCGAGCGACTCGACGGAATCAATGCCGAGCTTCTTGTTCAACGCCTGAATCTTTTTCGGACCCAGCCCGGAAAGTTCCAACATGGCGAGAAAGCCCGGTGGCACGGACGCTTTCAAGTCCTCGTAGTATTTCAGCTTCCCCGTCGTGACGAGTTCCGTGATTTTCTGCTGGAGCGCGTCGCCGATGCCTTTGATTTCGCCGAGCCGTTCTTCGGCGACAATCTTCGCGAGTGGTTCGGTCAAGCCTTCGAGCGTGCGCGCGCCGTTGAGATAGGCGCGAGTCTTGAACGGATTCTCGCCCTTGAGTTCGAGCAACGTGCCGATGTCCGCGAGAATTTCCGCGACTTGATTCTTGTCCATGCGCGAAGGATGGCGAGCGATGGAAAAAGTTCAAAGCGGAAACGCTTCGCGCTTTAAAACCTAGACAAAAACACCTGTGCGGCAGAGTGTGTTCAAAATATGGAAGCCGTGATCGGAACGCTGTTTTTGATCCTTTTCGTTATCGCAATAGCAGCCCCTGTAATCGCAGTTTGGTATGTCGGTTATGTCAGGCCGCAAATTCAGGCTGAAGAACGTGAATTCCTTCGGCGCGTGACTTTTTTCAATTCGCGTCCGCCCTTGAGCAGCGTTTCATTTTGCGAGCTCGCACATCTTCCGCCTGAAGATGTGGTCTTGGTGGACACGTTCAGGCAATTTTTTGCCGAGGAAATGAGCAGAAAGGTGACAATTACTGCTGATAAAATCTATCCCGAAGATGATGCCTGCACCGCTTTTCAGTGGGACGATGACATGGCCATGTTTCTCACGAGCAAAGGGCTTCTGACAAATCCTGATTATGAATACTCATTTCCACTGGAACAGGTTTCTTGCTTCACAGATTTGATTAAAATGACCAAACAGCTTAACGCCGAGAAGCAATAGGAATCCAATCCACCTCTTTTCCGGCTCGAAATTCAGTTTGACTCCGCCGCGCTGTCAAATCAATCTATCCGCATCTGTTGATAACAACGGACTCATGACGAGTGGTCGAGGGCACTGGCCCAGCGACACCACGGCAACCGGTTGAACTAGGTTTCAATGTCAGGTGCCAATTCCAGCTCAAGCACCATTAGCTTGGGGAAAATGAGAAGAGCACAACCGTTTTGTCGCCCCCTCTCGTCACGAGTCGGGGCTTTTTGTTTGCCCTGAATGGTTCATAGCCGTGGACGTGAGTCCGCGCTATTAAAAATATTGCGCCGACTGATGTCGGCGGCTACGCAAGAAAATTATTTTATGAGTGAACAAACTGGATTCATGAAGGCGCTCAAGTGCCGCGAATGCGGCCGCGAATATCCGCTCACCGCCACGCACGTCTGCGAGTTCGACTTCGGCCCGCTCGAAGTCGCCTACGACTACGCCAAGATCAAGAAGTCGCTCACCCGCGAAGCCATCGCCTCGCGCCCCAAATCCATGTGGCGTTACCGCGAGCTGCTGCCCGTCGCCACCGAACCCACCGTCGGCCAGCAAGCCGGCTTCACGCCGCTCGTCAAAGCCGACCAGCTTGCCAAGAAGCTCGGCATCCGCGAGCTTTGGGTCAAGAACGACACGGTCAACTACCCCACCCTGTCCTTCAAAGACCGCGTCGTCAGCGTCGCCTTGAGTCGCGCGAAGGAACTCGGTTTCACCACCGTCGCCTGCGCGTCCACCGGCAACCTCGCCAACTCCGTCGCCGCCCAAGCCGCCGCCGCCGGATTGAAAGCCTACGTCTTCATCCCGTCCGATCTGGAGCAGGGCAAGATTATCAACTCCCTCGTTTACGGCGCGCACGTCATCGGCATCAAAGGCCATTACGACGAAGTCAACCGCCTCTGCGCCGAGATCGCCGGCAAGTTCGGCTGGGCGTTCGTGAACGTCAACATGCGCCCCTACTACGCCGAAGGCTCGAAGAGCATGGCGTATGAGATCATCGAACAACTCGGCTGGCGCATCCCGCAGCACACCATCGTGCCGATGGCGTCCGGCTCGTTGCTCACCAAGATCCAGAAGGGCTACCAGGAATTCGTGAAGCTCGGCCTCGTGACTGAATCCAAGTATTCCATCCACGGCGCGCAGGCCACCGGCTGCTCGCCCATCTCCGTCGCGCAAAAGGCCGGGCTGGATTTCTTCAAGCCCGTCAAGCCCGACACCATCGCCAAGTCGCTCGCCATCGGCACGCCCGCCGACGGT
>JBJOPC010000004.1:0-12226 GCA_046050965.1 Verrucomicrobiota bacterium
ATCTTCGAGAAGCCGAGTTTGTCGAGTGACAGAAAAATTTTTCCGCGAGTCAGCAAGCGGAGCGAAACGCTTTCGCCATAAACCGTCGGCACGGTCGAGACGCGGATGTCAATTTCCTCGCCCTTGATGCGGACGTTGATGCGGCCGTCCTGCGGCAGCCGCTTCTCGGAAATGTTCATCCCGCTCATCACCTTGATGCGCGAAATGATGGCTGCTTGGAAACGTTTCAGCTGCGGCGGCAAGGGAATTTGATGCAGAATCCCGTCAATACGATTGCGAATCCGCAACTCATCTTCCTGCGGCTCGAAATGAATATCCGTCGCACGGTCCTTGAACGCTTCCCAGATGATCTGGTTCACGAACTTGATGACGCTCGCTTCTTGGTCGCCCTCGGTGATTTCCTTGTCGTTGGCGATTTCGAGATCCATCGGCTCGCCTTCGCCCATTTCATCGAGCGTTTCCGCGCCGACGCCGTAGTATTTTTTCAGCGCCTTCTCGATTTCCGGCTTGGGTGCGAGGCCGAACTTCACCGGCATTTGCGCCTCAAACCGCACCGAGTTGAGCATCGCGGAGTCGAACGGATTGCTGACCGCAATCTGCAATTCCCCGTTTTCCTCCGCCACTGGCAGCACAGAATGTTGGAACGCGACCTTGGTGGAAATTCTTTTGCGAACTTCGGCGGCAATCGTCAGCTTCGGCAAATCAAGGAACGGCCAGTTGAGCGATTTGGAAAGATTCTGGAGGAACACGTCCTCCGAAATGCCCTTCTCGCGGCAGATGAAGTTAAGCAGCGACTCGGCGGAACCCGCGTCGGCAGCGGTGCGCCACGACTTGCGCCAAGCGTCGAGCTGACCCGGCTCGGCTTGAGCGGCGTCGGCAAATAAGTCTGTGATGGCGGCAAATCCCATGATAAATCGCAATTAGGAACACGGAGCATGGCCGAAAGTTGCGGCTGGGGTCAAAGTTTTTGCGGGGAAAACTGCGGTGGGAGCGCGGAGCGCGAGTTGTCCCAACTCGCTGCGCGTTCGATAGACCGAGGCGGCTGGGATGATTTGAAACCTTCGTTGGCAGGCGAAGCCGCTGCGGATTGAGGACAATCCGCGCTCCTTCGAAGTTCTCGTTGAATGCTAACGCCTTTGTTATATCGTTTGCGTGGGCAGCCGATGAAATCAGCAAGGCGGTAACAGCCACCACCCGCTCTCCGTTAGGTCACAAAAGATAATTTTATTAAAAAACATGATCAATTTTGAGGTGGCAAAATCGCTAATTGAGCTTTTCACAGCTTTGATATTGCTTTGGCTTGCGGTGGCTCCGATTGCCATCAAAAAGTTCAACAAAACAAAACCGAAAGACCGGCAGCGGTCTGCTTCTTTTGTTTTTACTGTTTTCACAAGCTTGCTGGCCTGTGTTTCAATGTTTTTGCTTCAAGCTGATTTAATCGGTTTAGGGCTTTTTTTTGGATTCTTTTGTTGTGTTTGCATTGCCTGTTCATTCTGCTTTTCTTCAGCTCCGATTACTCGACTTGAGGTTGCTGTGCTTATTATTTCTTGGTGCGGCCTTGTTTTTCTAATCACAGCTATTCCAATCGAGAGGATAGTTGACGCGCTGGAGATTCAGATTCCCCTCCAAAAAGAAGTTGTTGAAGTTCTTAAAACCGTCACAAAAACAAAATAATTCGCCCTCTAAAATCCATTGGTGTCTTTCAGGATTTTTTCTTTTGTCACCCGCCCCGCCTCGTCCCTGAAAAGCAAAAGCGGGCGTTGAGCAACACACGATTTATACTCAACGCCCGCCGGTTTGACCGACGCCGCAACGTAAACCGCTTCGCCGTTCTCGCAAGGGAGTTTTTTCATCCGCAGATTCCGCAGGTTTTCGCAGCTTAAAATCGGTCAGGGAAAATCTGCGTCAATCTGTGGAATCTGCGGACGCCTCCCTCACGCCACTTCCACCGGACATTTCGGCAGCGCGTCGAGAAACGCCTGGCCGTATTTCTTCGCGAGGATGCGGTTGTCCAGCACCACCACGATGCCCGTGTCCGTCTTCGTGCGGATGAGCCGCCCGACGCCTTGGCGAAATTTCAGGATCGCCTCGGGCAAAGAAAATTCGCCGAAAGAATTGCCACCGCGCGCTTCGATGGCTTCGATGCGCGCCTCGATGAGCGGATGATCCGGCACGGCGAACGGCAGCCGCGTGATGATGACGTTGCTCAACGCCTCGCCCGGCACGTCCACGCCCTGCCAGAAACTGTCCGTGCCGAAGAGCACCGAGTCCGTGTCGTCCTTGAACTTCTCCAGCATCGTCGAGCGCGGCGTGCCCGTGCCTTGCACGAACAGCGCGAGACCCAGCTCATCGAAGAACGGCTGCATCCGTTCGGCGATTTCCTGCATGAGCTTGTAGCTCGTGAACAACACGAACGCCTTGCCGTGCGTCTGCTTGATGAAATGCGCGATCCACTTCTCCAACGCCTCGGCGTAACCCGCATCGCGCGGGTCAGGCATCTTGCTAACGACATGCAGCTTCATCTGCCGCTCGTAATCGAACGGCGTGCCGACTTGTAATTGTGTGGCTACTTCGCAGCCAACGCGTTTTGAAAAATAGGCGAGCGGCGCAAGGCTCGAGGCTTGAGGCTTCCCCCTCGCGCCTGCGCTCGTCGCCAGCGTCGCACTCGTCATCACGATGCTCGTGTCGCTTTCAAACAAACGACGGCGCAGATAGTCCGCCACGTCCACCGGCGCGGCGTTGAGCGAGAGATTCCGCTGCGACTTGCCCGTGCGTTCCACCCAATAGACATGATCCTCCGCCTGCTGGCTCAGGAATTCCGCGACCTCCACCTTCAACTCGCCGAGCTTGCGATTGCACTCAATCAACTCCTGTCCGATGTCCTTGTCCTCGCTCGTCTTCACGAGTTCGCTCACAGCTTCGCGCAGCCGCTGGATTGGCAGTGTGACGTTGTCCTTCACGAGTTCCGCGCGACGAATCCGCAGCTCCTTCCACTCGTGTTTGCGCCCGCCGCCGTCGCCGAACTTTGGTTTCGCCTCGGCCTGAATTTCCTCGCACGCGCTCTCGACGCTCTCAAAGAACTTGTCCGACTCGCTCAAAATATCGGCCACGAGTTTCACGGCATTCCCCTGACGCAACGTGGCGAGCAGACCTTTTTCCGTGCGCGGATTCCACAGGCGATTCAACGCATACCGCACCTGCCCGCTCGACACGCTCAAGCCGATGTGCCGCGATGCGACATGTTCCATCGTGTGCGCCTCGTCGAAAATCACGAAGTCGTTTTTGAACAGGATGCCGCCCTCCATCTCCTCGTCCACGCCGCCGAGCAGCGTGAAAAACAGCGTGTGATTCAAAATCAAAACGTCCGACGACAGAATGCGATTCCGCGCGCGCTGGAAAAAACAAATCTCGTGATCCTTGCCGAAGTCCGACTGGTAGCCGCACGTTTTCGGCGAGCAAAGCCCGCGCTCGGAACAAACCTGCGACCACACCTTCCCGTCCGGCTCGATCTCGAAGTCCGACAAGCTGCCGTCCTTCGTGCGCTTCGACCACTCGTAGATGCGCTGCAATTCCTCCGCCTCACTCGACGTGAACAAATTGCCGCTCTGCTGCATCGCCTTTTGCAGGCGGCGCGTGCAGAGATAATTCGCGCGCCCTTTGAGCATCGTGAAGTTGAACTTCACCGGGTCAGGCAGCGAGCCAAGCACGCCCGTGAGCATCGGCAAATCTTTTTCCGTGAGCTGCTCCTGCAAGTTGATGGTGTGCGTGGAGATGATGGCCTTTTTCTTCTGCGCCACCGCGAACAAAATCGCCGGGACGAGATACGCGAGGGATTTGCCGACGCCCGTGCCGGCCTCGACCGCGAGGTGCTCGCGGTTCTGCAACGCCCGCGCCACAGCCACGGCCATCTCCTGCTGCTGCGGGCGGAACTCGAAATTCTTCGCGCGCGACAGGATGCCCGTCGGCGAAAAAATCTGTTCCACCTGCGCGACCAAATCGTCGCCGCCGGGTTGATGTTCAACTCCAGAAATCATCGAATCGAATTTCACCACAGAGACACAGAGCCACGGAGAAGATCAATAATCATGCCTCTGTGTCTTTGTGCCTCTGTGGTTTTACTTTGCTTTGCGAGTGACGACTTCCGGCTGCGTCTTGTTCTTCGCGATGGAGTTCGCGGGCAGGACGCCGCGCCAGTTCACGCTCGGATAAACCACCGCGCCGCGACCGATGATGCTGCCGGGGTTGAGCACGCTGTTGCAGCCAACTTCCGCGCCGTCGCCGATGAGCGCGCCGAACTTGCGCAGACCGGTGTCTATGGGAGTTGAAGGTTGAAGGTTGAAGGTTGAAGGTTCGTTTGACGTCGCGTCTTTGGAACTTTCAACCTGCAACGTGCACCCTGCAACCATGACATTCCCCGGCAGCGATTTAAGATTCGAGCAGATGACGCCTGCGCCGACGTGCGCCTTGTGGCCGAGGATGGAGTCGCCGAGGTAATTGAAGTGCGGCACTTGCGCGCCGTTGAAGAGAATCGTGTTCTTCAACTCGCAGGCGTTGCCCACCACGCAGTAGTCGCCGACGATGACGTTCTCGCGGATGTAGGCGTTGTGGCGGATCTGGCAGTTCTTGCCGATGATGGCCGGGCCTTTGATCATCGCGCCGGCTTCAACGACCGTGCCTTCGCCGAGAAAAACTTTGTCGCCGATGAGCGCGCCGGGAAAGCGTTTGGGCGGCTGCTGGCGCGGGTGTTTGATGACGTAATCCTGAATTTTGGCGAGCACTTCCCACGGATATTCACAGCCATCGAAGAGCGCGGCGTGCTGGGTTTGCGTGAGGTCAAAGAGGTCGGCAGTTTTTAACATAGCGCGAGGATAAAAGAAAAGACGGTGGCTTAAAATCTCTTTCTGTTCTGCGTCGCTGCATTAAAGTTTCCGCCGCTCGTGAACACCATCTACTTCGATTACAACGCCACCACGCCACTCGACGCGGCGGTGCGCGAAGTCATGCTGCCGTATTTCACCGAGTGCTGGGGCAATCCTTCGAGTGTGCATCATGTTGGACAACGGGCGCGCGCGGTGTTGGACGACGTGCGGGATCGCGCGGCAAAATTTCTGAGCGCGAAGCCAAGTGAAATCATTTTCACCAGCGGCGGCACGGAGGCGAACAACCTCGCCATCTTTGGCACGGCACGCGCGTTGGCGGCGCGCGGTAAACACATTATCACGTCGGCCGTCGAACATCACGCGGTGCTGCACTGCTTTGATTATCTGGAGAAGCGCGAAGGTTTTTCCGTGACACGGCTGCCTGTAGATTCCGCTGGCCGCGTTTCAACTGATGATTTGAAACGTGCGATTCGCAAGGACACAACGTTCGTGTCCATCATGGCGGCGAACAACGAAATCGGCACGGTTCAACCGGTCGCGGAGTTGGGCGCGCTTTGCCGCGAGCGCGGAATCATTTTTCACACGGATGCCGTGCAGTGGTTCGGCAAAGAACCGTTCGCGAACGTCGCGCAGTTCAATGCCGACTTGGTTTCCGTGTGTGCGCACAAGTTTCACGGACCAAAGGGCGCGGGGCTGCTCTACATCAAATCGCCGCTGCATCCCGACCCGATTTTGTTCGGCGGCGGACATGAGAACGAGCGTCGTGCTGGCACGGAAAACTTGCCCGCCATCGTTGGCCTCGTCGAAGCGATGGAAAGATTTTTGCCTACGCCCGTTTTCAGCCGTGCACAACTCGCTCCACTAGTGAATCAACTACGCACGGCTATCGAAGCCTTGCCCGGCGTGCAGCTCGTCAGCCCGCGCGATGGTTGTTTGCCAAACACGCTCGCGTTCATGGTCGAACGCGCGGACAGCATCGGCTTGATGGCGAATTTTGATTTGGAAGGCGTGTGCGCAAGCAGCGGCTCGGCGTGTTCGGCGGGGTCGCTGGAACCGTCGCACGTCATTTCCGCGCTGGGCGTGAAGGCGGAGTTGGCGAATTCCCTCGTGCGTTTCTCGCTGGGACGCGAAACGACGGCGGCAGAAGTGACGCGCGTGATGGAAATTTTGCCGGGCGTCATCCGACGTTCACAAGTGGGCAAATAAACCGCCAGCAACCTTTGAACAGTTTGCGAGCAACGCGAATAACTTTCACTTCCGTTCGTCCGTGATTTTGTGTTTCATTCTGTTCACAGAAATCCGACGACGCGGTTGACCAGTGTTGACGGGCGCGGCGTGAGGCAAAACCAAGGTTGTTGCGCTTATTCACCGCCCTTAATAATAAGACTGTTTTGGATATAAAAAGAATACTAGTAAGGACGAACGCAAAATGAACTTCACCATCGCCAAGGACAAACTCATCGCCGGCCTCAACGCCGTGCAGAACGTCGTCGGTTCCCGCACCACGCTGCCCATCCTTTCCAACGTGCTCATCAAAGCCGAGGGCGACCGTTTGGAACTCACCGCCACCGATCTCGATGTGACGATTTCGTGCAACGTCGAAGCCGCCGTGAAAAAAGGCGGCGCGACCACTGTGCCAGTGAAAAAGCTTTTCGGCATCGTCCGTGAACTCGCCGGCAGCGAAGTGGAGATCGAAGTGGACGACAAAAACCATTGTAGCATCCGCAGCGGTGCGTCGTTCTACAAACTTAACGGCATCGCAGCGGACGAATACCCGCCCGCGCCGAAGTTCAAAGAGGACAAAAAAATCACCCTCTCGCAGGAGAAAATCCGCTCCATGCTCAAGAAAACCAGCTTCGCCGTCTCCACCGACGAATCGCGCTACGTCCTCAACGGCATTTTCTTCAGCCTCAAAGATCACAAGCTCACCATGGTCGCCACCGATGGCCGCCGCCTCGCGCTCGTAGACGAAGAAGCCGACGTGACCGACAAGAGCCAAGGTGAATTCATCGTGCCCGCCAAAGCCGTGAACGAACTCAACCGCCTGCTCCTCGAAAAAGGCGACCTCGAAATCCGCTTCACCGACAACCAAGCCTCGTTCACGCTCAAGGACGAAAAAGGTTCCGGCGCGTTGCTCACGACCAAGCTCATCGAAGGTAATTACCCCAACTACCGCCAAGTCATTCCCGGCGAAGCCAAGGAACGCATCGCCCTCAACCGCGAAGAATTTGTCCACGCTCTCAAACGCGCCGAGTTGATGACCACCGACAAGGCCAACTCCGTGAAGCTCGCGTTCACCAAGAACCAGCTCACCATCACCGCCAACTCCCCCGAAGTCGGCGAAGCCAAAGAGACCATCGCCATCAATTACAAAGGCAAAGACATGGCCATCGCCTTCAACCCGCGCTACGTCATTGACCCCTTGAACGCGTTGGCCAACGACGAAGTGTATCTTGAACTCATTGACGAGCTCAGCCCCGGCGTGTTGAAGATCAACGGGCCGTTCCTCTACGTCGTGATGCCGATGCGGTTGAGCTAAACTGCATGAACGCGCTCCGCAAAAATGCGCTTGGATTGCTGGTCGTGTTAATGAGCGGCGTCTGCGGGTGCAACAGTTTGGATTGGAAGAACGCACACGGGGAATATGACGCTGGCGATCCTTACCACGGCGTGGGAGCTACACAGCTCCAAGATCCGAAGGCTCCGAAAAATGACCCGACGGTAGGATTTGTGGTTCCGGAAAAAAACAGCAAATCGGAGCTCAACAAAAAACCCGTTGAACAGCCAGCTTGGGGGCAATTGACGAAAGAGAAACCATAGGAGCTTTTGGGATGGCCAAACCATTGGCCAGTTCGTTAAACGCGTTTAACGATTATCCGTCGTTAAGTAACAGTTAGTTGTCATTACGTTTTTGGTTTTATGGATGTCACCGAAATTGATGCACTGACTGCGAGGCTTGAAAAGCTGCCACGCGATGACATGGATGCGGCGGTCTATCTCACACGAGATGTTCTTGTTTTCGCGCGGAAGATTTTTGGAGAGGAGAGTCCGCATGTTGCCGAAGTCCAGAGCGTGTCCTTTCGGACAAAAGGATTCATTTACAACACGGGACACTATATGAACACAGCCGCATGGAATGATGGCTCACGAAATCTTGGCGCGGTTCTCAAGTCCATGCGTTACGAGGCGAGCCTTATGAGCAAACCAGAGCTTCAGCCTCCCGAAAAGATTACATTGCCGTGGTTGTGGCATCATTTGTCGTGGCAGGTTTGGTTGTCGTTTATTTCTCTGCTTGTGCTCGCTCTGTCCGCCGGATTTTTTGCAGGGCGCGTGAATCTTTTTGTTCAGATATACAAGTTCGTTATCAAGCAGTAGACGCCATAGACGGTTACGACAATTTGTTAACCGCGCAAAACCGCCCAGCCAACGTCCGCCCGCTTGCCTTTGCCCGCGCGCTGGAAAATACTCCGCCCATGCAAGCGACCGTCAGCCAGTTGACCAACGACCTCATCGCCTCCTACGCCCGCGTCGGTGGCATCAACCATCTCGACGGAAAAAATCTCCCGTCCAAGCGCGCCATCACGCTCATCACGATTGATCTCTTGCGCCTGCTGTTCCCCGGATTCTTCGACGAGAAATTGATTCACTCCTCGGAAATCAAAGTCGAGACCACCGCGCTCCTCAACTCCGTCGCCGAACATCTCGAAGACGAAATCCGCAAGAGCCTCGAATACAAAACGCCCGACGGTCTCGCCAAAAAAGATATTCCCGCCGAAGCGCACCAGCTCACGCTCGCGTTCCTCGGCTGCCTGCCGTGCGTGCGGGAAATTTTGCAGACGGATGTGCAAGCCGCGTTCGATGGCGACCCGGCGGCAGCTAGCAAAGAGGAAATTATCGTCTCGTATCCGTTCATCGAAGCCATCGCCGTGCAACGCCTCGCGCATGAGCTTTACAAGAAGAACGTCGCGCTCATCCCACGCATCATGGGCGAGTGGGCGCACGCGCGCAGCGGCATGGACTTGCATCCCGGCGCGCAGATTGGCTCGCACTTTTTCGTGGATCATTGCACCGGCACGGTCGTGGGGGAGACGGCCATCATCGGCAATTCGGTGAAGATGTATCACGGCGTGACGCTCGGCGCGAAGTCCACGGCGGGCGGCCAAAAATTGCGCGGCAACAAACGCCATCCCACCATCGAAGACCGTGTGACGATTTATCCCGGCGCGACGATTCTCGGCGGCGAGACGGTCATCGGTGCGGGCAGCACCATCGGCGGCAACGTGTTCATCATGGATAGCGTCGCGCCGAACTCGCTGGTGATTTACGACGGTCTAGACATGCGCGTCTTGAGCAAGGCTGACAAAAAGAAGTCCACGCCCGCACAGGATTTCCATATCTGAAAAACTGCCATGCCTTTACGCTCTGTCATGGACACCAATGTTCTGTTTGCCGCGATGAATTCCCGGCTTGGAGCCTCGTTTGAATTATTTCGGCGGTTGGGGCGTGGCGAATGGACTGCGGTGGTAAGCAACCACCTGATTCACGAATACGAAGAAGTGCTCAAGGCCAACGCGGGACAACTAGGATTGAGCCTGACCGATGTGGATGAATTGCTGAACGCCATCTGCGCGCGAGCCGAGGAGTGGGTTTTGCAGGCAGGCTGGTCACCCATTCTCACCGACCCCGACGACGAGCCGCTAGTGCAACTCGCCGCCGAATCGGAAGCCAACCGAATTGTGACCCACAACCTTCGTCACCTTTCCCCGGCGACCACGGTAGGAATTGAAGTCTTGAAGGCGCGCGAATTTTTGGCAAGAGTAGCCGCAACCTGATATGACCCTTGCAGTAGACATCCCAGACACGCTCGTGCGGCTCGCCGGAGAATTAGCCGAGCGGCAACACGTCAGCGTGGATCAAGTCGTGGCGGCGGCACTCACGGCGCAAATTTCTTCTGCGGCCACGCGGCCGAGCATCGCCGAACGCGCCCAACGAGTGAACTGGCAGCGCGTGGATGAAATCCTAGCGCGCGTTCCCGCCCGCCCGCCACTGCCCGGCGACGAGCTTTAGCCAAATACCCGCCGGAAATTTTCCTCCACCCGCTCCGCCAACGCGCCCACCGGCTCGCCCAAAAATTCCGCCAGCCCCGCATACACTGCTGGCAAATTTCCCGGATGATTCAACGGCTGGCCGTCTGTGCCTGCGAGCGGGAATAGGATTTTATCCGTGGGCAAATGCTGATCCGTCGCGTCGGTTTCGATGAGCAAACGGTCGGCGGGAATTTGGCGGAACGTTTCGCGCTGTTTCAGTTTGCGCGCGTGCAAAAAGTAGCCGGGGAAACTGAAATACGCGCCCAGCTTAGCCAGCGGCGCGACCAACTCCGCCGACCCGCCGTAGCTGTGCAGCACGAAACCCACACGCGGCCGCGGCTCGGCTTGCAGTAGTTCGAGCAGCCGTCCCCACGCCCGCAAACAGTGGATGCTCACCGGCAGATTGCGCGCCGTCGCCAGCCGCAGTTGCGCGAGGAAAACTTTCTCTTGCCCGTCGTAACTCAAACCCGGCTTCCAGCGGTCTAGGCCGATTTCACCAATCGCGCTCGGCGTTTTATCGAGAAAATTTTCCAGCACCCGCAGCCAATCCGCCGTGCGTTCGTGCAGATACCACGGATGATAACCAAAGCTCGGCAGCACCAGTGGATTCGCCTGCGCCAGTTCGCGCACGAGCGGCCAATCGCTTTCACACGCGCCGTTCACGACCATGCGCGCCACGCCCGCACGAGCGCAGTCGGCGAGCAATTCGTTTTGCCGCCCGCCGAAGCGGTCGTCTTGCAAATGATTGTGCGCGTCAAAAAATTTCACAGCGGATGCGAGCATGAAAGATTGCGCGTGGCAAATCAACGTTGCGAACCAGCGGCGTTTCCCCGTAAAGTCCGCCCGCTGCGCGCGTAGCTCAACTGGATAGAGCGTCGGTCTCCGAAGCCGAAGGTTGTGGGTTCAACTCCCGCCGCGCGCACCATCTTTTACTTCAGAATTTCCACCAGCACCTCGGATAATTTCTGGGCAACGAACTTGGTTTGCTTTTGCAGGCGCAACAGCGCGCCAATTTTTCCCGGCGACTTCAGGATGGTCAGCGCGAGTTTGCCGCCGTCGAGCTTCATGTCCGGGGTCATCAGCGCGTTGAAATCTAAAGCGAGGTCTTCGCCGGCTTGGTCGAGGATGACGCGGATGGTGGCACTGGGGATTTTCTGCTCGCGGCAGATGTCGCGGATGATTTGCGATTCCATCTCCACGGCGTCGGCTTGGGTCTTGTGCCAGAGTGTCCACTTCTCTTCCGCCGTGGTGGCGACGCGGTCGGCGAAATGAAATTTCCCCTCGCGCGCGCCGAGCGCGAGCAGCTTGGGCTTCAAGCCGGTTTCTTCATCGGCGGAAAAAACCACGTCGCCGGTCACGAGTTGCGGGTTCAATCCGCCCGCGCAACCGCTGGTGATGACGAGCGACGGACGTTTCGCGGCGAGCGCGGCGCGGAGGGATTGGGCGGCGTTCGCCTTGCCCATGCCGGTGAGCAAGATGTCCACGCGCGCCGCCGCTGGCGTCTTGCGGAAGACGGCGGCTTCTTCTTTGACGGCGAAGCAGACGAGTGGGCGCGGGGAATTCATTCGATTTTACAGACATATTTCAAGGCGCGCATGCCTCGGCGAATGTTGGTTGCAATTCGATCTCGATCTTCTTTGGTAAAAGCCTTTTGGCTGTCTTTCCATCCGTGGACTTCAGACAAATGCACGTAGAAAATTAACCCTCTTGGGCCTCCATGTCCGCACTCAATACCAGCTGATGTTTCTTTATTACCTTCGGCATACTCCAGCCTCCACGAAGGTGGCAAAATCCCAGTAAGACGAAGCTGCCAACCTTCATCTGAAGTCACTTCGTCCTTACCAGAAACTTCTATCCCTGATTTTCTGAAAAGTTGTCGTATTGCCTCAATCATAATTTAGCGTTCAGGCAGATTCGTCTACATATGATGGATACAAATTTCTAAGCTGCGATTTCCTGCGGACCTTTGCCGCCGTTGACCAGAAACAAAACGGCCATGCGCACGGCGAGGCCGTTGGTGACTTGCTCCAAAATCACGGAGCGGCTGCTGTCGGCGATCTCGCTGTCAATCTCCACGCCACGGTTGATCGGGCCGGGGTGCATGATGAGCGCGTCGGGTTTGGTCTTGGCGAGGCGCGCTTTGTTGAGGCCGAAAAGTTGCGTGTATTCGCCGATGCTGGGGAACATGGTCTTGCGCTGGCGTTCGTGCTGGATGCGCAGGAGGTGGATGATGTCGGCGTCGCGGATGGCTTCGTCCAC
>JBJOPC010000005.1:0-17716 GCA_046050965.1 Verrucomicrobiota bacterium
TAGCCGTCGTAATCGAATTGCAGCACGGTGGAGCTGATGGAGATGCCGCGCTTTTTTTCCAGCTCCATCCAGTCGGAAGTCGTGGCGCGCTGGTTTTTGCGCGCGGTCACGGAACCGGCGAGCTGCACCGCGCCGCCGTAGAGCAGGAGTTTTTCAGTCAGCGTCGTCTTACCCGCATCCGGGTGCGAGATGATGGCGAACGTGCGGCGGCGTTGGATTTCTTCGGCGATAGTCACAATTGAGCGGCGGAAGGTAGCAAAGAAACTTGCGCGGACAAGGCGCGAGATTGGCGGCTGGCTTCGGCAAAAAACAAAATGACAGGCGCGCGGCCTGTGCTACTTTGCCGCCGTCGTTCCACCGAGTGCTCGCGATTCCTGCGGAGGAATTGTTTTGCCCGGCGGCGGCGACGAACCCAATTAGAATTATGAAAAAAATCCGATCACTCCTCGCGCTCACGCTCACATTAGCCATGAGCTTTTCGGCCATGGCGGTTTCGACGCTGCCATTTTACGAACCCTTTCCCAGCACATACACCGAAGGCGAACGGCTCGGCGGCACGACCACTATCGGCGTGTGGACGGCGGGAAATTCTGCGGGGGCGGATAGTGTAAGCAATATGCTCACGGCCGCCTTGAGCTACTCTGGGTTGTCCACCACGGCGGGGAGTCGCGGCGCATTTTTTACGGGCAATTCGCCCGGCTCTGGCCGAGTGCGCGGCGCGGGCTTCACGCCGCAGACGCCCGGCGCGGGCAACCCGACCTTCTACGCCTCGTTTCTATTGAACATCATTAGCTCGCCCACAAACAACCGCTGCGTGGTCAGCTTGGATGCGTCCACGGGTTCCACGCCGAGCGGCACGGTGGGTTGCTGGGTGGATACCGCCAACCATTTGCTCGTCGGTAAAACTACCCTGACCACCCCAGCGGTCGCCACCACCGCCGCGCTCACTGCAGGAACCACGCACTTGGTCGTCCTGAAATATCAATGGACTTCCGCCACCGCCGGCGATGACGTCGTCTCCCTCTTCCTCGACCCCCTGCCCGGTGCTTCTGAACCCGCCGCCACCCTCACCACCGCCACCGGCACGGACGCCAGCACCTTGAATACTTTTTACTGCATCCAAGGCAGTGCGAGCGGGGCTTACAAAAGCGGCTCGTTTCAAGTGGATGAAATCCGCGTTTCCACCAGTTGGGCGGACGTGACGCCTTCGTCCGTTTGCACCGGTGCCGGCATCAGCACCAACCCCGTAAACCAAGCTGTGGCCGTCGGCGCGACCGCTAATTTCAGTATCACCGCCACTGGTTCCGTGCCGACTTACCAATGGCAGGTCAGCACCGACAACGGCGCGAACTGGAACAACGTCAGCACCGGCACGGGCGGCACGACCGCGAGCTACACCACGGCCACACTCGCGGCGGGCGACAACGGCAGCCAGTTCCGGGCGATTGCGAATGTCTCGTGCAACAGTTCTTCCGCCACCTCGGGCGTTGCCACGCTGACTGTTTCAGATCCCACCGGCAAATGGTTCCGCTCCGTCACCAGCGGCAACTGGAGTTCCGCCTCAACCTGGGAACAATCCACCGACGGCTCGATCTGGGTCGCCGCCAACGTCACGCCTTCATCCGTCGCGTCCAACATCACCGTCCGCGCCGGCCACACCGTGAGCGTCACTGCCGCCGTCGCTGCGGACGACCTGACCATCGAAGCCACCGGCGAACTCGACGCCAGCGGCGCGACGCTCACCATCACCAACGGCAGCCCGGCGATTGACTGCAACGTCAACGGTGTTTTGAAAGTCGCCAGCGCTGCGGGCAGCGCGCTCGTCACCACGGGCGCGGGAATGCAATTCAACAACGGCAGCGCGTTCAAGTGGAGCAACGCCTCCGCGCCAAGTTTGCCACTCGCCACTTGGAGTGACGGCTCCCTCTGCCGCATTGAGGCGACCGCCAGCACGGCGTCCTTCGCCACCAACATCAGCGGCCAGAGTTTCTACGACTTCGTGTTCGACACCACTGTCGGCGGGCAAGTGCAACGCTGCCGCTTCGGCATCCAAGGCGTGGACACCGCCATTCGGCACAATTTTTCCGTGAATATTCCCGACACCGCCAACGCCGCTATCACCATCGGCAACGGCACAAACGCCGTCCTCACCGTTGGCGGCGATGTGACCTTCGCCACCGGCTCCACCGTGAACACCACCAAAATCCTGTTCAACAACGGTGCGGGCAACAGTCTCACCTTCAAAGTCGGCGGCAACTTTTCCGCGAGCGGTTACCTCGACGGCTTCGGCGCGACCACGACCCTGCTGGAATTCACCCGCGCCGGTTCGCAAACCTTCGCCGCGCCCGCCGACGCCGCGCACTACCTCAACAGCGGCATCGTCAGTTACCAAGTGGACGCCGCCGCCACCCTCGCACTCGGCAGTGCCATCCCCGGCGCGGCGGGCGTGACCGTGAATTCCAACGCCACCTTAAATTTGAGTGGCAATTTGTTCACCGGCGCCGCGACCGCCGCTTTCACCATTAACTCCGGCGCGACCGTGCTCGGCAGCGGAACCACGCAGCTCACCGCCGGTTTCGGCACGCTCAACTACGGCGGCACAGTGAACCTCGGCACGTTGCCCGCCTTCGCGGGCGGCGAGACGTTCGTGCTGTTCGGCGGTTCCGCCACGCCGACTTACAGCGGTTCGTTCACCTTGTTGCCCAGCACTCCCAGCGGTTCGCAAACGTGGGACATCACCGCGCTCAACACCACCGGCACGCTCGGCGTGAGCGGCGGCGCGGGACCGAGCGCGGGTCACATTGACAGCGCGACCGTCAGCGGCGGCAACGTCGTCCTCGCCATCAGCGGCGGCACGGCCAGCACCGCCTTCACCGTCGTCGGCACCACGAACCTCACCACCGCGCGCACCAACTGGCCGGTCATCGGCAGCGGCACGTTCAACGGCGCGGGCGCAGCGACCGTGACCAATCCCGCGCCGGGCAACGCGCGCTTCCACAGCCTCCGCGTGCCGTGAGCTTCGGGAAAAGTTGAAAGCTGAAAGTTGAAATTCACACCGCCCGCCTCTGACCGAGGCGGGCGGTTTTTTATTTCAATGCAGCCCTACCTCCGCAAAAAATCCCATGACAGCCGTGTAGCCTGTGCTACGTTGCCGCCGTCGTTCCACCGAGCTAGCTCAATTCCTTCAGAAGAATTGTTGTGTCCGGCAGCGGCGAAAAAATTCCAGAAGCCCTATGAAAAAAATCCTGTTCGCTTGCTCCCTTGTCACCACGCTCACCGTCCACGCGCAGTTGCCCGTCTATGAAAGTTTCAACTACGCCACTGGCGCGCTCGCCGGCAAAGGCGCGTGGGCCACGAGCGTTTCCGCCGTGCAGGTCAGCGCGGGCAGTCTCGATGGTTCGGCGGTCAACTTGTCCAATTCCGTCGGCAACAAAGTCACGGTCACGGGCGGCACGGCGGGGTTCAACGCCAGCACCAAGGAAGATTTTGTGACGGCGGACGTGACCAGCGGCAGTTTCTATTTTTCGTTCCTGTTCAAACTCACCGACGCCACGGGCATTGACACGGTCGGAACCGGCACGCCGATTTTGCACCTCAATCAGCGCAGCTCCGGCACGAAAGTGCTCACGTCCATCTTGCTCTTCAACGACGCCGGTCACGTTCGCGTCGGCATCGGCAAACACGCGGGCGCGGCGGCCATCGCAGCGTCAGGCTTCACCGCGAGCGGCAACGGCGCGGCCATTGAGGACGGCACGGTGTATCTCATCGTCGGCAAATATCAGTTCAACTCCGGCGCGGCCAACGACACGGTCTCATTGTGGGTGAATCCCGCGTCGCTCGGCGGCAGCGAAGACGCCAGTCCGAAAATCAGCGCGCTCACCGGCGGCGCGGACGGCGTGGGCATCGGCCGTTGCTACGTCGCACAAGGTTTCAACGGCGCGCTGGACGAACTCCGTTTCGGCGCGACGTGGGCGGACGTGACGCCGAGCCTCGTCTGCATCTCTGCGAGCATCACCGCCGGGCCGACAAACCAGAATGCCTACATTAACGGCACGGCGAATTTTTCTGTCACTGCGAACGGTTCCGGCGTGGCCTATCAATGGCAGTTCAGCACCGACAACGGCGCGAACTGGAACAACGTGGCGAGCGGTGGCAACGCGGCGAGTTACACCACGCCCACGCTGACCCTCGCAGACAATGGCGAACAATTCCGTTGCCGCGCCACGGTGAATTGCGGCGGCGGTTCGTTCTACACTTCCGTCTACGCGACGTTGACCGTCACCGACCCGACGGGCTTTTCGTTCCGCAGTTTCACCAGCGGCAACTGGAACGCGACCAGCACTTGGGAACAATCCACCAATGGCACGACGTGGTTTCCCGCGACTTCCACGCCGAATTATTTGAACTCCAACCTCACCGTCCGCGCCTCGCACGTCGTCACCGTCACCGCGCCCGTCACGGTGGACGACCTCACGATCCAAGCGGGCGGCGAAGTGGACGCGCTCGACGCTGCGCTCACGCTCAACGACGGTGCCGCAGCGGTGGATGCGAATGTATTAGGCGTGTTGCAAGTCGCCAACGCCACAAACAGCGCACTCATCATGAGCGGCAGCGCGGGGCTGACTTTCGGCAACGGCGGTCGCTATGTTTGGGCGTCGAGTTTTTCCACGTCGGCAATTCCCGTCGCGATTTGGGCGGATGGTTCCACCTGCGAAATCGCCAACGGCAACAACAGCCAACCCACCGGCCTCGCGCAAAATTTCTACGACTTCTTCTGGAGCCGCACCAGCGCGGGACAAGTCAGTCTTGGCGGCCAGCTCCAAACCGTGCGCCACAATCTCACCATGCGCGGCTCTGCGAGCGCGGTGAACTCCGTGCGCTTTCTCCAGACCGGCCTCACTTGCAACCTGACCGTGGGCAATGATTTCATCGTGGATGCTGGCAACGTGACCTTCAGCGGCGGCAGCGTGGCGAACACAGTCTTGAATATTTTCCTCGGCGGAAATTTCGTAGTCCAGCCCGGCGCCACGATTGACAGCCGCACTTCCAACGCAGGCACACCCGTCGGCGACGAAGTGAACCTCAATTTCACCAACACCGCCCACGCCCAGTCCATCGCCCTCGCAGGCGCGACCGTGGCGCACACCGGCGATGTCGGCGGTTGCCCGGTATTTTGGCGCGTCTGGACGAATGTGACGGTCACTCTCGTCGGCGGAAATTTGCAGTTGACCAATGCCTATCAAGGCAGCCATGACACCGTCATCGTGGACGGCATACTGAATTGCGGCGGCAACCAAATCACCGGCACGGCGGCGAACGCTGGCGCGTTGGTCATCAACAACGGCGGCACACTCGTGGGCGAAAACAGCACCGCGCAAATTACCGCCAGCCTCGCCGCCATCACTTACGGCGGCACGTTGCGCCTGCCCAACCTGCCGAACAACCTGAACAACGGCGACGGCTTCAAACTTTTTGACGCGACGAGTTACAGCGGCGCGTTCACCAGTATCTCGCCGAGCACCACGCCCACGACGAGTTTCGCTTGGGACACGACGCAGTTGCCCGTGAGCGGCTATCTCTACGCGGGCAGCGCGAGCATCCCTGTGCCGCACTTCACGAGCAGCACCATCAGCGGCGGAAACTTCGTGGCGAGCGGCACGGGCGGCGCGCCCAACGGCACGTTTAGCGTCATCACCACCACAAACCCGGCGTTACCGACCGCGAGCTGGACCACGCAAGCCACCGGCTTGAGCTTCGACGGCAGCGGAAATTTCATTTACTCGAACGCGGTTGGAGCTGGGTATCTGTTCTACCGGATTGCGCCGTAAAAAATCTTCGCGGGAATGTCTCACGCAAAGGCGCGAAGGCCGCAAAGAAAACAGGCAGAGGGCTGCTGCACTCCAAGACGCTAGCGCGCGGGTTAGGAATTTACTACGGCAGTTTGTGGCCGCGCAGATTGCAAGTCGGGTTGCTCCCAATTTTTCCAACCGTATACACACCGCCAACTGGACACGTTGGAAAGACACCTTGTTTCAAGTATGGAGAGATTTCTACAATGGTCGGAGTATCGTTTGAGCCCTTGAGATTTTGCAAAGACCAACGCTGTTTTGCGCCTTCGATTTGGCGGAGATTATTTACGCAGACGTTTTGAAAAGCTGTTTCACCTCGGCTAAAACTCGGGATTATAATCGCAGCCGGCAAAACGAGAACCAGCAAAACCACTATCAACTTAACCACGAACGCGCTGATAATTTGATTTTTTGCTTTATTCATAAAACCAAAACACTGCGCCATGTCCAACTTGGTTTCTGAATTTTACCGCCGCCGTTTGGCGGGGCCGAAGAAATAGCCGCCGCGCACACGCACGGCTGTCACTTTGCCGGGGTGCGCGCTCGCAGCGGCGGTGCCGGGCTTGGGTTCGTCGAAGATGGCGGTGTATTGGTAGTTGAAGTTTTCGAGTTTCACGCGCTCGATTTTTTTGCTGATGAACCGCTCGATGGAAAAAACGTGCGCGGCGTCTTCGGCGACCATGAGCGTGAAGGCGTCGCCGGTGGCTTCGGCGCGGCCGGTGCGGCCGATGCGGTGGATGTAATCTTCAGGATGCTGCGGCACATCGTAGTTGATGACATGGCTGACGTTGGAGATGTCGAGGCCGCGCGCGGCGATGTCGGTGGCGACGAGGACTTCGTATTTGCCTTCGCGGAAACCTTGCAGGGCTTGTTCGCGTTCTTTCTGGGTGCGGTTGCTGTGCAGCACGGCGACGGCGTGGTTGTCGCGTTTCAATTGTCCGGCAATGCGGTCGGCACCGTGTTTGGTGCGGCAGAAGCAGATGACGGAATGATATTTTACGGAGTCGAGCAGCGCGAGGAGGAGGTCGGTCTTCTGGCGTTCGGCCACGGGGTAGATGACGTGTTTGACGGTGTCGGCGGGGGAACGGCGCGCGCCGATTTCGATGGTCTCTGGTTGGTGCATCGCCCATTGGATGAGCGTCTCAATCTGCGGCGGCACGGTGGCGGAAAAGAGCGCGGTGTGGCGCTCGCGCGGGCAGCGTTCGACGATGCGGCGCACGTCAGGGAGAAAACCCATGTCGAGCAAACGGTCGGCTTCGTCGAGGACGAGGTGGGAAATGTTGTCGAGTTTGCAGTTGCCCTGTTCGATGTGATCCAGCAAACGGCCGGGCGTGGCAACGAGAATGTCCACGCCGTTTTTCAGAGCTTCGTTTTGTGTGCCGTAGCCGACGCCGCCGTAGAACACGGCGACTTTCAAATCAGTGAAGCGCGCGTAGTCGCGGATGGCGGTCTCGACTTGCGCGGCGAGTTCGCGGGTTGGTTCGATGATGAGGACGCGCGGGCGGGGTTCGTGCGCGCCGAGTTTGGAGAGGATGGGCAGCGCGAACGCAGCGGTCTTGCCCGTGCCGGTTTGCGCGGAGCCGATGACGTCGGTGCCGGCAAGGATGAGCGGGATGGCGCGAAGTTGGATGGGTGTGGGGTCGGTGTAACCCATGGCCTGGACGCCTTCGAGAATCTTGGGGGACAAACCTAATTTAGCAAACGGCATGAGCCAGCGTAGCAGGAGCGGCGCGCGAAAGGAAATGCTGATTTACAAACGCGGGGAAGCCGAGTTTGGAGTGCGGCGACACGTCGCCGCTTTGGGACTGGGAGACATGTCTCCCAGTCCCAAAGCGCGGTCATGCCCGCGCACTCCAAATCAAAACTGTGACTTTGCCGACGGCATTCATGCCGCTGGGATCGGCTCGGCGGGAGTTTCTGCAGCTGGCTCGAATTTTTTGCTGCCCGCGATGCCGCGCGCGAGACGTTCGACGGCGCGGTCTTCAATCTGGGCGACGATGGCTTCGAGCGATTCTTCCACGGAGAACAAAAGGTTGTGCGCCATGCGCACCGTGGTGACGCGCGCCTCGACTTCGACGAACAAGATTTCGTCGCTGTTGATGCAAATCGCCCCGCCCTTGTTGATGCGATTGAGTTGGATGAGCGGCATAAAGTTTTTTGATGGCCTGCCGAGCCGAAGCTCCCGGCGGAAGAAATCATTCGTAAGCCCGCATTTTTCCGTCACGAAAATCATCCAACCACCAACGAACAAGCGAAGGATGGTGCGCGGTAGAGGTTTCGAACCTCTGACCCCTACCGTGTCAAGGTAATGCTCTACCACTGAGCTAACCGCGCATTTTTCTCCTGCGAGCGGCGGAGAAAGTCAGCTTTTCGAGGCTTTGGCGCAAGCCAAAAATCCCCGGCCAGCGAAACGCTTCGCCGCGGTGACTCGGAAAATCCGTTTGCGCCCGCCGCGCGGCTGAGGAAACATCCCGCCCATGTTAGCCAAAGTCTGCTCCGCCGCCGTGCAAGGCATTGACGCGTATCCCATCGAGGTGGAGGTCAACGCGGGATACGGCGAGACGCTCATCGTCGTCGTCGGGCTGCCAGACACGGCGGTGAAAGAATCCAAAGACCGCGTCACGACCGCGCTGACGAATTCCGGCTACAAATTTCCGATGGGCCGCACCACCATCAACCTCGCGCCCGCCGATGTGAAAAAGGAAGGGCCGAGTTTCGATTTGCCCATCGCGCTGGGAATGTTGGCCGCGAGCGAACAGATCGAGACCGACCAGTTGGAAAATTTCATCGCGGTCGGCGAACTCGCGCTGACGGGCGCGGTGCGTTCGTGCAAAGGCATTTTGCCCATCGCACTGCGGGCGCAGGCCGAGGGAAAAATTGGAATTCTCGTCCCCGCCGAAAACGCCGTCGAAGCCGCCGTCGTCGCGGGCTTGCAAGTCATCCCCGTGCAAAATCTCCGCGAGGCCGCGCAATTTCTCGAAGGCGAAATCAAAATCGCCCCCGCGCGCGTGGACTTGCAGAAAATTTTCGACGCGCCCGTCGAAGACGACGTGGACTTCGCCGAAGTCAAAGGCCAGGAATCCGTGAAGCGCGCGCTGGAAATCGCGGCGGCGGGCGGCCACAACGTGTTGCTCATCGGCCCGCCCGGCACGGGCAAATCCATGCTCGCGAAACGACTCGCCACCATTTTGCCGCCGCTCACGCTCGCCGAGGCGCTGGAGACGACGAAGATTCACAGCATCGTCGGCTTGCTGAACACCAAGCAGGGACTCGTCACGCGGCGTCCGTTCCGCGCGCCGCACCACACCGCGAGCGACGCCGGGTTGCTCGGCGGCAACATCAATCCCACGCCCGGCGAAATTTCGCTCGCGCACAACGGCGTTTTATTTTTGGACGAATTGCCGGAGTTCAAGCGCAGCGTGCTGGAGACGATGCGCCAGCCGCTCGAAGACGGCCACGTCACCATTTCGCGCGCCGCCGGCACCATGACTTTTCCCGCGCAGTTCATGCTCGTGGCCGCGATGAATCCCACAGGTTGCGTTGCCTTTTTGTGAGTTCTTCAGAAGAAGGTAAGTATGACCATGTTACGTCAAATTCATCTGCCGTAATTGTGATCTTTTCGACGATACTTTCAATGATGCGACGTTTTTCATCCTGTCCCATGTGAGGCCAGCGCCGGTGCAAATCGGTAGCCTCGACCAGCACTTCTTCGGCGGAAAGCTGGCGCATTTCCAGAGTATCAACCTCGGCTTGCAGTCTGGGAAGTTCGGCCACAAGCGCCCGTTCGCGTTCTTCCAGTGGTTTATAGGTTTTGCCGAAGCCTGCCACCGGTATCTCGTCAGCTTGGTAAAGTTGAATCATCTTGTGCATTTCGGCCTGAACTTTTTCAATCTGCCGCGCGTGCGCTTCAAGTTGATGCTTCTTGTCGGCCAAATTTTGGTTCGCACTTTGAAGGTGTCCTTTGATTTTGTCCGCTGACACAAAAAACTCCTTCAAGGCGTCATGGAAAACGCCATCAATCGTATCAATAGGGATTTTATTCCGGCATTTAGGACAGACATATTTTGGCGAGCGGGAAAACACATACATTTTTTGGCCACAGCCACAATGAAGCACCCCGGCGAACAAGTGAACAGGCTTCCGACCTAGCGGCCTGTTTGCTTTTCGTGCATCCAAAGCGTCATTGCACTCTTTCCACAAATCGGCGGGAACAATGGGTTCAACTTTTGTGAATACCCATTCAGCTTCAGGCTTGGGCAGCAGTTTACCTGCGCCATCTCGGTAAGTGTGATTTGCGCGATACAGTCCGTTTGCCGTGGTGTCTTGAAGTAGTCGCACGACCGTCGTGTCGGTGAACTTGCTGCCATTACGGGTGCGATAGCCTGCCTGATTGAGAAGCCGGGCAACGCTTTTCTTGCGCTTGTGCTGGGAAAACAATTCATACATGAGTTTCCGAACAGGAGCTTCAACTGGATTCACAACCAGTTTGTTGTCCTTCCATTGATAACCAAACGGGGCAGCACCACCCAAACTTTTGCCCAATTTCGCCCGGATTTTAATCGAAGCATTAACACGATCGGCGATTTCCTCTCGTTCCCACTGTGCCATCGCCGCAATCATGGTATAGAAAAGCCTTCCGGCAGGGGATGATGTATCAATCTTTTCCTGCAAAGAAACCATGTCCACCCCGTGCTGACGGAACAAATCGGCAAATTCCAAAAGTTCTTTGGTGTTTCGCGCAAGGCGGGCGAGTTTGGAAAATATAAGACCGGTGATATGGCCGCGCTTTACGTCCGCTATCATCCGTTTGGCTTCGGCATTTTCCATGACGGTTTTGCCCGATACGCCGGCCAAATCATAAACCTCAACCACATCCCAAACATTGAATTTAGCGTATTCGCGGGCTCGTTGTTCGTGATGCTCCGGGCTCTCGCCTTTTGCTTGGTCTTCGGTGGAAACACGAATCCAAATGCCGACGCGTTTTTTTAAGACACTATTTCCCTTCATAGCACTACTTCATTACAAGAATTGAAACGTGAATCAAGAATGAATTGGTCCTACCGTGAAAAAAAATGCACCAAACAAAAAACCGCCACACGCTAGCAATGTGTCGGCTTTTCGCGTTTCGCTTTCGCGGTTTGCGTTACGCCTGAATTGTCTGAATCACACCCTCTGATTTGTGTCCCGCTTTAAGATTTACCCAATCTATCGCATCGCGGTGTGGGGCAAACTTCAAAAGGTATTGCGCCGGTTCTCCCAGCGTATCCTCGGTGGTTTCCAAGACGACAAAGCCGATGGCTTTCCCAAAGGCGGAAAGTTCTATCTGCAAATACTCGTTGCCGCCCTTTTTCCCATTGCGGCTGTCGCGTTCGCTGGTGATGGTTGCGTATAATTTCATTTGATTTCCGTGATGGCGTTTTGAATCCACTCGACGACCGATTTACGATGGCCACCGATTGACCACTCGGTGATTTGCTCTACCGGTGTGCCATTTCCTTTGCCCTGATAGCTGTCGCCCTGTTTCCAATCGTATATCGTGGCGATTCCCGCCGGCGTATAGACTGTCCATTCGGCCTGGATTTTGAATCCGTCGCCTTCATGGGGTTCGCCGAACAAGTGTACTAATTGGGAATACGAGCAGTGAATTTCTCCCTGCCCACTCGTGCCCATGGCGAGTGATTCAATATACCTCCCGTGAGCGGCACAATTCAGCTTGCGCTGCCGGGGGAAATCCAACTGAAGAAGCCAGAATAACTATATCAAACTCACACAACTATTGCAAGGGCGCGAAGCGGTTTTGAGGCCGTAGAATATGGCTTTTAACGGGTTTCGGGCGGAGTCTTTTCAGACTGCGCCGCGCCGCAAAAGTTCGGTGTTAATTTCGGAAAGCGCTGCCAACTGCCGCTGTAATTTCAGATGTGCGGCGATACCGGCGCGCGCCTGTTTGCGTTGGGCCGGAGTCTTGAGCAGAAATTTCCGCACTCGGCCGGTGGCCAGACATTGCACCAGATAAAAAAATGGGCCGTGTTTGAAGCCCCGGCGGCAGCGGCAGTTCTTTTTCCCGCAGGTCAGGTATTGTTTTACGAAAGACGCTCGCAAAAAACCGGGCTGCGTTTGGATCTGTCGCACAAGGCTGCCTTTGTGCTTTTGCAGCACCCCCATCGCCGCCTGTTGCAGATTAATCGTCTTAGCCATAATTATTACTAGGATAATCCCCGCTGCCGTCCATCAAAGATTTGAAACGCGTCAGGGCAACACTGAAAATGAAGTCACTGCTTCTTTTTCTTGCTCATGGATTCGGCAATCGCCCGTATGGCGGCTTCTTCCTTCGCCTGTTGTTGCGCTGTTGAGGCTGACGTTTTCGAGCTTTTAAGTTTATAGCCGTGGCTGATTTTCTCCGCTTTAGCGACGGGCTTAACTGGTAGCGCTTTTAGATGCGCTATGAACTGCTCGGGCTGAAAATACTCGACCTTGGCCGCTAGCCCCGCCTCAACATTGCTGGTAATCGCGTCCGCGATTTTCTTCAACTTTTTCTCATCCGCGCAAACCATGGCGAACTTTGGAATTCCTGCCTTCAAACACCGTATGATTTTGCCGGATTCATTTTCTTCCGTGTTCGTTAAGGAAATCTCACACGCAAGGGTGAAACCATCTCGCTCAAGCCATACGTCGATGCAGGCTTCGCCTTCTAAAACGGTCTTTTCGATGTCGCTGCGGAAGCCTAGTTTTACTGCTTCAGCCGCGATCTGTTTCTGCAATGATTTGTGTTCCGCTCCGCCTCGGCCCTGGCTTTGCTCCTGTCGCACCTCTGGTTGCACCTCTGTTTTTTCAATGGCGCGCGGTGGAACAGCTTTTAAAACTTCAGAAAATGAGGGTGGTCTAGCCGTCAATTGTTCGGCCGCCGGCGTAACAGCCGCCTGCTGCGGCTCGACAAGTGTCGGCGTGGGTGGCGATACAGGTGTTGGCGGAAGGGAAACTATTGGCAAAACTGGTGGTGGCAATGACGAGACCGGCGCCGTCGGCGGCTTTGGATCAACCGGCTTGCTTGGCGGGGATATTGGTGGTAGTTCGTCAGGCGGTGGCGTTCTAGACGCCTCAATTATCGCCTCTACCTCAGCACGTCGCAGGGCGTATTTATTTCTCGAAGCGGTGATGACTTGCTGGCGTCGTATCTTGGCCGCTTCAAAGTCCGGCTTTTCAGGCAGAGGGACTTCTAAATTGAAATCAAAGTCGCTGCGCTCAACGCGCGCAATGGCGTGGCCGGTTTCCAAATTCCGTAAGTCCTGTGATTCAAAATACGAGAAGCCGTCGGCCAATTTTTTGGCGTCATCGTCGCCAACCCTGAAAACAATCCGTGTGTAGGGATGCGTCATCACCGCACTTGCCACTTCAGGACTGCGCTGCAACTGGTGCAACTCATGATGGGCCAGCGTGAGGCCGATACGATACTTTCGCGCTCCTGAAAGGATTTCCGCCATGCTTGGCGTGATGAAGTTTGCGAATTCATCTATCACGATGTTGAAAAAGCGCCGGGATTCAATCTGCTGCGCCTGTCGGCTCATGGCAATCTGCTGGAATTTGGACACCAGCAATGTGCCCAGCAGATATGAATTTTCCCGGCCCAAAAGTCCTTCGGGCAACTTGGCTAATAAGATTTTGCCACTGTCCATTATGTGCGCAAAATCCAGCCGGTTTTCCGGTTGCGATACCATGTGCCGGATGGGTTTCTGCGCAAGGAACGTGTCCAACCGGGTGATAATCGAGCCGATAGACTTGTTGCCGGTCAGCAGCGGAAAACTTTTTTGCCAGTAATAGACGACTTCCGAATCCTTCACCGATTTCAGAAATTCTTTCCGGAATGGAGCTTCAATCAGAAAACGGCGCAAGTCGGCAATTGTTCCGCCCCGACCGCTTTCCAGAAGCGCAAGAATTGCGTTTTGCAGGACGCTATTCATCTGATCGCCCCACGAAGTCGAAAGGCGTTGGAAGACTGCTACCAAGTCCGAGGCCAACAAATTTTTCTCAAGGTTGCTGTGGGCGCTCAGAATATTAAACCCGACGGCATATTCTTCATCAGCTGGATCGACGAGCACCACATCACTGATTCGCGATTCAGGAATAATGCCTAAAATCCGGTCGATCAAATCTCCATGAGGGTCGAGAACGGCGATGCCTTCGCCGTCTTCAATTGACTGTTTGACGGAATTGAATAGCAGCGTGGATTTTCCGGTGCCACTCGCGCCGATAATGTGCGTGTGATGGACGCGTTGTTCGGGCGATAATCGCACCTCAAATTTATCCCCGGCGTGTTCGTTGCTGCCCAGCAACAGGCCGCTAACACTACGGACGGTTCTTGGGGCGGCTTTGGTTTTGGCCGTCTGCCGTTGAAACACCCGAGAGCGAACGGCATTCGTGGGCAGATGGGCAAAGCCAGTCAATTCATCACAGTTTAACAGCATGCCTGTCCGCCGCGACTGCCGGCGCAATACATCTTCAATGTGGTCGTCGAAGGGGTAATCTGTATTGCGTAGGGGAATCAACTCATTGCCGCCGGGTTGCGCGAATACGCGCAACGCTCCGGCAAGATCGATGGCTAATTGCAATGTGCGACCATATTGTCCGGCGCACGCCATAATGCGGACAACAACAGCATAAAGAGGGCGGGCAACCTTGTTTTGCGCAGCTTTGGTCAGTTCCGGCGCATTGTCAAAGAGCGGCTTGCCGTCGCCGCTCGTCACAGAATCCACGATACTTTCCGCCCAAGGGTTTTCTACCGGTTGGAACAGAACCTGAAACAATCCCAGTTCATCCATCTGCAATTCTGCAAGTGCTCCGATGATGCCAATGAATGGATCCAACCGTCCGCTCGCAAGCGGTAGCATAAATTCCTGTTTTAACCCAAACTCAACCGTCAACATTTCATCCCCAGTGCAGGCAGCCAATGCTTGAACCAGCCCATTTTCGTGGGGCAGAAACGTGGCTTCTGGGAAATATGCTTCCAACTGGCGGCGGAGCAGCGGGGCGTCATTTTCGCCGGAGGCAAATTGCGCAATAACCTTTTGGTGTGTCCCGAGGATTTCAAACGCAATCGGCTCCCGGCATAGCGAAAGGCTAGAAAGAAAATGCTCGAAGGCGACCGTAGGGATATCGAGTTTGTTTGGAAGCGAGGCTTGGAGTTCCACCACCGGGCCACGCTCCAATGGATTCGGTTCGGGTTCAGAGTCAACCGGGACGGGTGGCTTAGCTTTCGGAGAGGCTGCCAACTGGCTCAATTTCCGAACCAGCGAACTTAAAATGGTTGGGCGGCGGCCATCATCCACAACTGGGGTTTCCACCAAGGAACGAAAAATCAGTGGGGAGAATGGCGGTTCGGGGTAAACCGGTTGGTCATAAACCTGCCAACCGCGCCCACGCACTTCCCATTTATGAAACTGTTCGGAATAGTGTTCGTGGACTGAAGACATGGCTCATATCCTACGCTTCCGGGTCTGCTTCAGGTTTGCGCGGCGGTAAAGGTTTATAGAGTTCACCGAGGATGGGGGCGATTTGATATTGCCGCACCAGTTTGACGCCTTTGGTCCCAGTGAAATGATCCGCCAAGCCTTGAATCACTGCCGGCACTGTGTCCAGATACATCAGTCGGGTATCCTGCCGGTAATAGGTATCTTTGCGGAAAAAATGTTCGTAAATCGGGCCAAGGGCCGGAATCTTCAATAGCAGCGAATCAATGTCATTAAGCCCCGCCGCCACGACATTGCGAAACATCAGGCCGAGAGCCAGCACCAACGAACCCAGCGCGATGCCAGCCATCTCTAAACTCAGGTATTTGGTCAATCCATAAAAAATCCCCGCCAACCATCCGATCACCATCAAGACGTGCCACAACTTGAGCACAACCGGGGAATAAACAGTGCGGCAGGAAAAGAAATAGCGGGTGCCGAAAGGCGCTGCACAGACGTCGAAAGCAAGCCGTTCTCGAATGAGGCGAAAATAAACTCGATTGTCGGACAGCAAACCTCCCTCCGCATATTCCTTGCGCGAGATTTCCAATCCGGGAATTTTGAGTGCGGCGATGGCCTGCTCAGCAGCGGTATAGAATTCCTCGGGGGGAAGGGCGAAATCGTCCGCCGAAGCAATCCAGTGGTTCAAAACCTCGTCTTCTTTTTTTATTTGCTTTGACTTGAACGCAAACATAGCCACGAAATGTTGCCGAAGTATGAAGGCACTTCCTTTGGCCGGTCAATGCCAAAGCAGGTGCGGGGTTTTTGCAAAACAACTTTGTGTCGCTGACTGACAACTATGGCAACTGCGCAAACAAGTTCTCGGCAATGGATAAAGTTTTTGCGCCCCCTGTTCTGGTGGGGCGTTGTCCTTTTAGCCCTGGTCGGCTATCACCAACATAAAAAATTGATGGAGCGCACGCGGGTGAGTTTTACCGTTGTGCTTTCGGGGCAGAAATTGATAGGTGGTGCGGTGGCTGAACTCGATGGCCAGCCTGTGATGAGCGGTCAGCGAATTTCGCTTGGGAAACACATTCTAACTGTAACGCATCCAAAAGGGGAATCATTCGCTACAAATCTGTTCGTTTGGTATGGCGAGCATGATTTGGGTGAAATTTCACTGAAGCGCAGTCATGGTCGGCTGACCATTAAATGCGAGCCACCCGCCTCAAGCCTGCGTATTCAAGTCTCGGAATATTCCACCTCGCTGAACAATGTCACCGAATTTGATGAGACCGTGCCGACGGACAATTACCGGGTCGAAGTGACTTACCCTCACGTCCAAGATCGGGCGGATGTTATGGTCCTCGCCAATGCGACGGCCAGTCGCAGCTTCAATCCAAAATTTGGAGCTGCGGAAATCTCCTGCGACAAAGATCCCGCCAACTTTGAATTGGTGCAAAATGGAAATGACAACGTCATTAGTTCAGGGCAATTGCCAGTCAGGCTGTCAGATTTGCCGGTCGGAAAATACCGGCTGCATACCACGTTTCACGGCCACGAAAAAAATGACAGTGTCACGGTTGAGCTTGGAGCAACCAACCAGTTTAAAGTGGATTTTGCCTTCGCCACGGCGGTGCTGGTGACGCGCCCCGCTGAGGCAGTTGTCAGCGACCAGGACGGACGAGATCTGGGACAGACTCCGTTGACCTTGTCCGAATTGACTCCCGGCAGTTGGACATTTCAATTCAAGTTGCCGGGTTATGAGCCAGCAATGACCACGATGGAAATCGCCGCGAATGAATCACAAACCTTTCGCACCAATCTGATCAGTCAGGGTTACACAGAAGCGATGCGCACGGCCCGGGCAGCGATGCAAGCGGGGGATTACGAGCGAACTCTCGGCGCGCTCAAAGATGCTCTGCTCGCCAAGCCGGATGATGCCGACGCTTTAGCATTGCATCACCAAGCTTCCATTCAGTTGGTGTTGAGAAATGCCAAGGGGTTGGCCAGAAACGGAAATTATATCGAAGCGGGCGAGCTCTTGAAAACCGCACAGGAATTGCTGGCCGACAATCCGGAAGCGGCGGCCTTGCGGGCGGAATATAAAATGCATGAACCGGAACAGCGGGAACAGGCGCGGCTGGAGCGGTTAGGACGGACCAAAAAACTCTTTGATGCGGTCATGAGCAATACATCGTTTGCGGAACTTTTTGAAACGCATGAGGTCAAAACGACAAAACCGGCAAAAGACATTCAAGTGGCACTTTACAATGCCCTGCTTAGCGAATCCAGCGCTGGCCAACCACAGTTCAAGGTGATGCATAATGAGACGCCTAAACCGGAGACTTTTTCCATTGAAGCAGTGCAGGAAACCACTACGGCCTTGGGGACCATCGCCGGAAAAAGATATTGTTTCATTGTAGG
>JBJOPC010000006.1:0-13411 GCA_046050965.1 Verrucomicrobiota bacterium
GTGGGCAACAATTTGAAGAAAATCCGGTTCTTTGAGCCTCGAAAGAACATATTTACGGGCCATTGGTGCGGTCAATTTTCCTGTCGTAACAAATAAAAATTCAAACGGGTCGTTAAAGCTCGTGATTCGAGTGGTCTTTAATTTCGCCTCTTTCAACGTTTCAAGAGCGTGTGAGCCAAAATAACGATGGAGTAACATAACGCGGTAGAAAATGAGCGAGCGTAACTTTGCTTGCAAACCAAACCGCTGCGGGGCACAGACCGGCACTCCGTGAATCCCAACGGGATTCCATCATTCAGCCCAGCGGTTGCGAGCACCCGCCTTCGCTGCGCTTCGGCGCGGCAGGCGAGCTACCCTGGGTCAAAGTCCATAAAAAAATCCCCAACCCCAACGGGGTTGCAGCACGGTTGCCACACGCGGCTTCAACCCCTTCAGGGTTGGTTTCATCGTGGAATCGTAACCCAGCGTAGTCGCTGCGCGCCAACGCTGGGCTGAATGATTAAATCCCGTTGGGATTTTCCGAACCGCTTCAACCGCTCATCTCCGCTGATAAACGCTAATCAGAAATTTATCAGCGGAGATGAGCGCAGATTAGCGGTTAAAAAATCAGGCGCATTCCGGCGGTAGCCACCAGCGCAGCAGCGGGCCGCACATGGCGGTGGTCACGAGCGCCATGAGGACGAGCATGGTGAACAGTTCCGGCGTGAGCAGACCGAGGTCGAGGCCGATATTGATGGCCACGAGGGCCATGAGCGCGCGGGTGTTCATCAGCGCGGCGATGCACCCGGCAGCGCGTGTGGATTCGCCGGTCAACTTCGCGCCGACGTAGCAGCCGCCAAGTTTGCCCGCGACCGCCATAAACAGCACGAGCGCGCAACCGAGCCACGCGGCGGGTGTGTGCAACGCGCCGAGGTGGGTGTTCAAACCGGTGTTCGTGAAAAAAATCGGCACGAACGCCACGAGCACAAGGTCGGAGAATTTTTCCCGCCACGCTTTGACGAGCGCGACTTCTTGATGCAACGCCACGCCGAGCAGGAACGCGCCGAAGATGGCGAAGATGCCGAGCTGGTTCGTGGCGAGGCAACTCACGAACAGCGCAATCAGCAGCACTGCGAGATACGCGGGCGGCATTGACCCGCCCTGCCCTGCGCTCATGCGCTGCCAGAGTTTCCGCAGCAGCGGCCCGACTACTTTTTGCAGCAGCACGAAAAATCCGACGATGCCCGCAATTTGCAACGCGAGTTGCCAGCCGCTGAACTTCGCGTTGACCCACGCGGTCGCGACGGCGAGCAGCACCCAGCCGACGACGTCGTCAATCGCCGCCGCGCTGATGCCCATGACGCCGATGGCGGTGCGCTCCAATTTCATCTCCAGCAAAATCCGTCCCATGATGGGCAGCGCAGATATGGAGAGTGCGATGCAGAGGAAGAATTGAAACCCGACGTAATCGGTGCGCGCCGCAAAGTGTTCGTGCAACCACGGACCGATGAGCAGCCCGCCGAGGAACGGCGCGGCAATACCCATGACGGACACCGCCACGACGGTGCGCGACCGCGTCCGCAGATGGCCGTAGTCGAATTCCATCCCGACTTGGAACAGCAGAAAGATTAACCCCAATTTGCCGAGCAGTTGCAGTGACTGCTGAATCTCGTGCGGGAAAATAATCTGCTGCGCTTCCGGCCAGAGTGCGCCGAGCGCGGAGGGACCGAGCAAAATGCCCGCGAGGATTTCGCCGACGGCGAGCGGTTGGCCGACGCGTTGGCCGAGCCGCCCAAAAATCCACGCCGCCGCGATGATGACGAGCCACGCGAGCAAGACGAGTTTGAGGTGGGCTTCGATAGCCGTGGGGTTCATTGCGCGGCAGCAGATAATTCATCGCGCGTCGCGGCTCAAGCAGAAACACGGCGCGCGGCGGAAATAATTGTTTTAATCGCGGCGCAAACCGACTACTTATTCGGCGTCCGTTACGGAAAATTTTTATCAATTGTGAAACCGACCGACCTGCGGGGCATCCTGCAATACATTCCGCGCTTCCGGGAGAAGACGTTCATCATCGCCGTGGACGGCGCGATCGTCACCGACGAAAACTTCGCCAACATCCTCCTCGACGTGGCGGTGCTGCGCTCGCTGAATATCCGGGTGTTGCTCGTGCACGGCGCGGCGGCGCAAATCAAGTCGCTGGGCGACGACCAAAAAGTCACCGCGAGCAATCTCGACGGCACGGGCATCACGGACTCGGACACGCTCAAGCTCGCGCTCACCGCCAGCAACCGGCTCTCGCACGAAATTCTCGAAGGTCTCTCGGCCAACGACCTGCGCGCGGCCACGACGAACGCCATCATCGCGCATCCGATGGGCATCATCCAAGGCGTGGATCATCTGTTCACCGGCAAGGTGGAACGCGTGGACGTGGAGTTGTTGCAATCGTTGCTCGCGCAAGGTGTGATTCCCGTCGTGCCGCCGCTCGGCTTCGATGGCGACGGCAAAACTTACCGAGTGAACTCTGACGGCGTGGCGGTGGCAGTGGCGGAAGCGTTGAAGGCGACGAAACTAATTTTCATCACGTCCGCCGACGGCTTGGTATGTCAGGGAAATTTAATCCGCCAGATGATTGTGGCGGAACTCGATGCGCTCATCGCGACGAAGAAATGTGATTTCACGCCGGAGACTTTGTCCAAGGCGCAACACGCGGCGGCAGCTTGTCGCGCAGGTGTGCCGCGCGTGCACGTCATCAACGGCAAAGTGGACGAGGGGTTGCTTGCAGAAGTTTTTTCCAACGAAGGCATCGGCACACTCATCTACGCGAACGAGTATCAGCAGATCCGCAAGGCGTTGAAAAAAGACGTGCGACACATCTTGATGCTGACGAAAAATTCCGTGGCGAACGACGAACTCGTGAAGCGCACCCGCGCGGTCATCGAGAAGAGTCTCGGCGATTACTACATTTTTGAAATTGATAAAAACCCCGTCGCGTGCGTGGCTTTGCACGTTTATCCCGAGCAGAACAAAGGCGAACTCGCGTGCCTCTACGTCAGCCGCTCGCACGAGAATCAAGGCATCGGGCGCAAGCTGATTCAGTTCGTGGAGAGCAAGGCGCGCGAGGCGGGCTTGGCGGAACTGCTTACGCTCTCGACGCAGGCGTTCACTTACTTCCAGTCGAAGGGCGGTTTCAGCGAAGGCTCGCCGGATTCACTGCCGCCGTCACGCCGCGAGAAATACGACCAGAGCGGGCGCAAGTCCAAGGTGTTGGTGAAGTCGCTGGCGAAATTACCCGTTCAATAATTCACGATGCGGAACGCGCCGACTTGATTCCCACCGGCGAAGAAACCGCGCAGTTCATTTTGTTTTTCCAGCGCTACGCCGTAGAACCGTTTGTTGAGCAGTAACGTCGGATGCAGAAAGTTACCGTCCAATACGCCCGTGTTCGGCAACGCCAGCCGCACGGTGGCGCCGTTGGTAAAACTACCCGTGTTGTTCGTGCTGAACGTGCCGCCGATGGTGACGGGCGAGGTGAGGAGATTGCCGCCATGCAGCGTGAGCAGCGCATTCGTGATGGCGACCACGCGCGTGTTCGCAGCGGGCGCGGTGTAAATTGAACCGACCACCGGCACAGTCACGTCGAAGCCCGCCGAGTAGTAGGCCGCAGTGAACGCGCTCCGAGACCAGAACAGCGAACCATCCAAGTCCGTAGCCGTGAGATTGGTGAACTGCAACCAGCCCATCATCACGCCGCGATTTTTGTAGGGCGACGCATAGAAAGGCAACAGCCCGTCCTTGGACAAGCCCACCGTCTGGCCAATCACCGCCGCGTCGCTCAAGCGACCCACGATGCTCACGATGCCGTTGGACGCCACAATCAAAGTCGCGTAGCTGTCGCCCGCCGGTTCAGTGGGCACGTTCGTGATGCCGGGCATGACCATCGTGTAGCGGCCGACTTGCGGCGCGGGATTCGTGAGCGTGTTGAACGTCAGCCGGTCGCCTTCGAGCGTGGCCGTCCAACTGCCGTCCGTGGCCGTGCCGAGCACGCGGTCAGAGCCGCCGCCCAAATCTAAATTCAAATCGAGCGTCAACGTCGTGTTGCTATGCCGCACGACTGTCGGCGCGGCATGACCGGCGTGGTCAAATAATCCGGTGAACGCATCGCTGCCGCTCTCGCTCAACACACGCCCGCTGATAACGCCAAGCGGACTCACGGTGAATGTGCAGAAGCCCGCTGACGACGCGGCGAACGTATTGGTGTCGTAGAACAGCCCGGAGTAAGAGCCGCGCAACGGCTTCACGGGATTCGCCATGATGTCCACCGTCAGCGTCTGCGCGAACGAAGCGTTGCTGCCGCCACGCGTCGTGCCGCCGGTGTCGCGCGCCAGCACGCTGATGGTTTTCGTGCCGGTCGCGCTGGGGATCGGGCGAAAACTCAAAGTGCCAGTCTTACTAATGGTCACGGTGCTGAAATTGGTGGAGCCAATCGGTGTGGCGGTGAACGAAATAGTTTGTCCGGCTTCATTCGCCGGGCCGACGTTGGTGCTGGTGATGAACAAGGAGTAGTTCGTCAACGCCGAATCTTCCCAGACGTAGAGGTGATTCGTAGCCATGACGAACGACGGCGCGTCATTCACGGATTGGACGGTAATGGTCACAAGCGCAACGGCGGAGGTGGAGGAATCATTCGTGTTGACTGTGACGTAGCTGAAGCTGTCTGCGCCAAAATAGTTCGTGTCCGGCGTGTAGACGACGTTCGTGCCGGACAGTGTGATGATGCCATTCGTCGGCACACTATTCGTGACAAAAATGAGGTTCGTGCCGGATAGCACCGCACCACGCAGCGAGATAGACTTGGTCGTGTCTTCGTTCGCCAATACCGACGCGTTGTAAGCGAGCGGCGCGGAGTAGAGCAGCACGGTCACGTTGTCATTACCGCTGTTGGCGACGACGAGGTCGGCGGCTTCGTCGCCGTTGAAATTGCTAGCCGCAATCGCCGACGGGGTGCTGCCGACCGCGTAAGTGAGATCGTAACTGAAGTCGCCCGTGCCGTCGCCTAACCAGACTTCAAGGTCATCATCGCCCGAGTCCGTCACCGCGAAATCCATAATGCCGTCATGGTTCAAGTCGCGCACGACCAGTCCAGACGGGGCCGCGCCCACGGTAAAAATGTTTTGGCTGTGCAACGTCCAGATACCACCGGGCAAAGAACCGATGATGGTCGTGACACTGTCCTCATTGTGGTTCGCCACCACGATGTCGAGAATCCCGTCGCCGTCCAAGTCCCGGCACCAAATAGCGACCGGTTGCGGATCGCCGGATGACGCGTAGCTGATGGTCTGCGGGCTGCTGAACAAACCACTGCCGTTGTTCAAAAGAATGGTAATCGTGCCAGCCGTTTTGTTCGCGGTCACGATGTCCAGCTTGCCGTCATTGTTCATGTCTGCCAGCGCGATGGCCGCCGGGCCTGTGCCGACGGAATAATTTGTCAGTCCCGCCAGCACCGCGCTGCCGCGATTGGTTAACACACTCACGGTGTTCTCGCCAAAATTCGCCGTGACCACATCCACCTTGCCGTCGCCGTTCACATCGCCCGTCGCTACATCGAGCGGCATGGGCGTGGCAGTAGCGCCGACGGTGAAATTAGTTGCCGCGCGGAAGTTTGCACCCACGCCAAGGTTCACCAGCACACTGATATTGCTCGAACCGGAGTTGGCTGTAATCAATTCATCCTGCCGGTCGCCGGTCAAATCGCCGTAGCGCACGCTCACCGGCGTGTCGCCCACTGCGTAGTCGTTCCGCGCGCCGAACGTCCCGTCGTCGAGGCACAGACGCACACTCACCGAGTTGCTGCCGGAATCCGCCACCGCGAGGTCGCGATACAAGCCATTGCCGCGCAAATTCGCCAGACACACCGACGCCGGGCTGGTGCTGGCGGAATAATTATTCGTGGAATTGAACAAGCCTGCGCGGGACGTGGCGGTTCCCCACAACATCAGGGCGGCGACCAAAGTGGCGGCGATAGTTTTCATAACAATAATTGACCAGCGGATAACGGCGTTCTTATAGCCCACACGCCGCCTTCCGTCCATGAAGAACTCCCGCCGGGCGCGGCCGTTTGGAGTTCCGCCCTTAGGCAGTTGGGCAACCGTTCAACCCGACCACATAAATGCGGAACCCCAAACGCTCCGCCTCATCACTTATCCGCGCACGACTCACCTAAAATCTTTCGCCACCAACCGCTCTGACCCGTTCGCGCGCAATTTCACCGGCAAAACTTTCCCGCCATAACTCACCGCGCACTCGCCGCCGCGCTCGCTGCGGATGCTCGCACTCACCAGCTTGCCGTCGCGCCAAATCACATCCACCTCGAAGCCCCCCCGCGCGCGCAAGCCCGTCACGCTCCCGTTCGCCCACGCCATCGGCAACGCCGGCAGCAGTTCGATTTCTGACTTCTGACTTCTGACTTCTGGCTTCTGGATTTGCGATTGCACCAGCATTTCCGCAATCGCCGCCGTGCCGCCAAAGTTGCCGTCAATCTGGAACGGCGGATGCGCGTCGAACAAGTTCGCATAGACGCCGCCGCCCGCGCCGATGAAATCCGTCTTCGACGAATTCGACGGGCGCATGAGACTCTGCAAAAGTTTGTAAGTGCGGTCGCCGTCGTGCAGCCGCGCCCACATCGCCATGCGAAACGCCGTCGCCCAACCCGTGCTGCGGTCGCCGCGCGCGTCGAGGGATTTGCGCGCCGCTGCCGCGAGTTCCGGCGTCGCGCTCGGCGAAATCTCGTCACCCGGATACAAACCCCACAAGTGGGACGTGTGGCGATGCTGCGGGTCGGCCTCCTGATATTCTTCCAGCCATTCCAGCACGCGCCCGTCGCTGCCGATGCGCGTCGGCGGCAAATGGTCGCGCTTGGTTTGCAACTCGGCGGCAAAGTTTTTGTCCACGCCCAAAATCTCCGACGCCTCAATCACCGCGCTGAACAGGAAACGCAAAAGTTGATTATCCATCGTCGGACCGAGGCAGATGTGCGCTTTGTTTGTCGTGCCTGAAATAACAAATGCATTCTCCGGTGAATTCGCGGGCGCGGTCACGAACCAATGGTTCGTTGGTTCTTCGATGAGCATATCGGAGAAAAATTCCGCCGAGCCTTTGAGCAGCGGATAAGCGCGTTGCAAAAACTTTTTATCGCCCGTGAACAGCCAGTGATCCCACAAATGCTGGCAGAGCCACGCGCTGTCGCTCGCCGTCGCACCCCACGCTGCCGATTCGCCGGGCGACGTGAAGCCCCACGGATTCGCCAAGACGTGCGCCACCCAACCGCGCGCGTTGTAATAATTTTTCGCCGTGCGCGCACCGGGTTCCACGAGCGAGCCGATGAAGTCGAACATCGGCTGATGCAACTCGGACAAGTTGCAGATTTCCGCCGGCCAATAATTCATCTGGATATTCACGTTCAAATGCCAGTCGCCGTTCCAAGGCGTCTGCACCGTGTCCGACCAGAGGCCTTGCAAATTCGCGGGCAAGCCGCCGGGGCGCGACGACGAGATGAGCAGGTAGCGACCGAAGTTGAAGTAGAGCGCGGCGAGCGCCGGGTCGGCGTTCGTCGTGCCAGCATCGAAGGCGACGCCAGCGAGTTTGATGCGCTCAAACGTCGGCAACGCACCGAGTGCAGCGTCCGTGCCGGGCAAATTCAACTTCACGCGATTGAAAAAACTTTGGTAGTCCGCGACGTGCGCCGACTTGAGTTTGGCAAAATCGTTTTTCGCCGCACGCTTCATGTCCGCGTTCGCCGCCGCGAGCGCGTCCGCAGAATTGCGCCCAGCGAACCCGCGATAATCCGTCGCCGCCGTGACGAGCAGCACAACTTCATCCGCACCACTCACAGTCACGACGCCGTTCGTCGCGGAAATTTTTCCGCCGCGATTTTGCACGCGCAGCCGCGTGGCGTATTTCATCCCGTCGCCGTCCACGCCATTCGTCAGTGCGCCGGTCATGAGCAATTCATTTTGCCCCACGCTCACCGTGGCGAACCGCTCCGGGCGATCCAGCGTGGCGGTGAAAGAAATTTGCCTAGTCTTATCCGCCGTGAGTTTGAGCGCGACGACTTCGTCCGGTTTGCTGGAAAAAAGTTCGCGGGTGAATTTCACGCCACCGCGTGAAAATTCCGTGCGCGCAATCGCGGCAGACAAATCCAGTTCGCGGCGGTAGCCCGCGACCACATTCGTGTCGGCGAACTGGTGCGTCATCTGCAAACTCCCCAGCAGTTGATACGAACCGTAGGGATACACCGAACCGTGGCCGTTGCCCGAACCGCGACCGGCGCAAGTGAAGTTGCGGTTCACGAGCCGCTCGGCTTCGAGATTTTTCCCGTCGAGTAACAAGCGGCGAATTTCCGGCAACGCCGCCGCCGCATTCGTGCGGTCAGCATCCTGCCGCGAACCGGACCACAGCGAGATTTCATTGAGCACCACGCGCTGTTCCTCCACGCCGCCGAAGTCCATCGCGCCGAGTCGTCCGTTGCCGACCGGCGACGACTCGGTGAATTTTTTTGCCGGCGCATCGAGCCAAATCGTCGTGTCCGGCGCGGCGGCGAACGCGGGGGCGAGGCTCGCCGCGAGCGCGAGCAACCAAAGGTTCGGAGCAATTTTCATTTTGTAGTTCCCAGTGAAAAACTTCAGCCGACCAAACTTTTCACCGTCGCCTCCAGACTCATCGCGTCCGCCACGTTGAGCATCGGCACAGTTTTATCAATACGCTTCATGAACCCGCTCAACGCGCTGCCTGGTCCGAGTTCGATGAAGCGCGTGTAGCCCTGCGCCAACAGCGCACGCATGGATTCTTCCCACCGCACTGACGCACACACTTGCTCGACGAGCCGCGCGGAAATTTCAGCGGGCGCGCCGTGAGCTTGCGCGGTGACGTTGGAGATGACGGGGATTTGCGGCACGGAAATTTTTACCGACGCAAGTTCGGCCGCGAGTTTCGGCTGCGCGCTTGCCATGAGCGGCGAATGATACGCGCCTGCCACCGGCAGCGGCAACGCGCGCTTGGCTCCCCTGCCCTTCGCCAACTCACACGCCTTCGCGATATTTTCCGCTGCGCCGGAAATCACGAGTTGGCCGGGGCAATTCAGATTCGCCAGCACGACGCCTGCCTCGGCACAGACTTCGCGCGTGGGTGTTTCGTCCAACCCGATGATGGCCGCCATGCCGCCGCGCGTGACCTCGCACGCTTCCTGCATAAATTTCCCGCGCTGCCGCACCACGCGCAAACCGTCCTCGAAACTCATCGCGCCCGCCGCCGTGAGCGCGGTGAATTCGCCGAGTGAAAGTCCGGCGGTCGCGTCAGCTTGGAGCGACGGCACGCGCGCCTTGAGCAGTTCGAGGCAAACCCAGCTCACGAGAAAAATTCCCGGCTGCGCGTGTTCGGTCTTGGTGAGTTCGGCTTCGGGTCCGGTGAAACAAATGCTCGCGAGGTCGTAGCCGAGCGCGGCGTTGGCGCGATCAAACCACGCTTGGGCTTCAGGAAAATTCGCCGCGAGGTCTTGCCCCATGCCGACGGTTTGCGCGCCTTGTCCGGCGAAAAGAAATGCAGTTTTGCTCATGCGCCGCAGACTAAACGAGCGGCTGGGAGGTTGAAAGTTGCAAGTTGCAACTCACCTGCGTCGCCGTGCGGGCTTCACGAGTTTGTCTTGGCTCGTGAAATCCCACAGCAACCAGTCGTCGTCCGGCACAAACTTTTTCAGCTTGCGATCCCACGTTTTGGGCAGACGCGCGTTGAGTTTTTCCACGAACGGCAGCAGCGGACGTTTTGGCGGGAATCTTTTTTCGTGGTCGTCGAGCGGAATGTCCTGCGTCCAGCCGAACTGCTCGCGATAGCGCGCGAAGCCGAAACCGTCGAAGAAATTCTCCCCGCCCACCAGCGGCATATACCAGAGGCTGGGAATCGCGCGCGGATTTTCTTTGATGGGAATTTCTTTTTCCAAGCGCGCCAAAATCGCTTTGCCCTTGGCGTCGCTCGCGAGATGGTCCCGCAGTTCGTGCAGTGCAGGAAACACCACCGGCGGGCTGACGAACAATACCGGCTTGTGCTGCAACGTGGCCATGATGATTTCGTGCGGCGTGCCGACGCTGTAAATATTCGTGGGGCAATACGAGATGGTGAAATCGCTCGTGTCCACCATGCGCAGGTCAATGTGCAGCGTCTCCCAGAACTGCCGCGCGCACCACGTCCGTGCCTCCGCGCCTTTTTTGCCGCCCGCGTAGGTCCACGTTTCCTTGATGCGATCGCCGCTCTTCACATCTTCGCGACCGTATTCGTGCAGGCCGCGCACGTCGGGCTTGAACCACGGGTCGAAGACCGTGACGCCGGAGACTTGGAGAAATTGGCTCACGCGATTGCGCCAGCCGAATTGTTTTTCCGCCACGCGCGACGCGACAAAATCCATCGGCCCCGACAGATAAACCCGCGCGCCTTGCAACAGACCATCCTTAGACTTGGGAGCAGCCATGCGCGGAGCATAGCGATTTTTCTTTTTGGCTCAAGCGATAGAAATCGAACTTCACAATTTGACAAACTGTGGTAAAAACTCCCGTCCACCGACCACCCAAACACAGTTCAACCTCCATGAAGTCCTTTGCCATGAAAATGAAAAACCTGTTTCTCACCTGCGTCCTTGCGCTTACCGCCGCCCGCAGCCACGCCGCGCTGCTCGCGTATGAACCGTTCACCAACGCGCCCGGCACGGCCATCATCGGCTCATCCGACGGCGCTGGTTTCGCAAACACCTGGCAGGCGAACGCCAGCGGCGGGGTGGCGACGAACACCAGTTTCAGCCTGCTCTACACCGACACCAACGGCAATACGCTCGTTACCGACGGCGGCGGTTCCGTGCATGGCGCAGGATTTTTTCAGGGGCTGACCAACGCGAATACTTCGATGCAGACGTTTCGGCAATTCACATTCAGCCGCGGCACCAATGGAGCCGATGGCACGACCACTTGGATTAGTTTTCTCGCCGTGCGCCAAGGCCCTGCGTCTAACACTGCCAACCCCTATCCGCGCGGCGCGAACCTCACCCACGACTTCTCCGCTGGCGATTCCACCACGACGACCTTCTCGCAGAAACTTGCCGTGGGCAACGGGAGTGCTGCCGTTACAAATTGCGTGGCGTTAATCCCCCAAGGCGGCGGTGCCAACATCCGCCAATCCACCACCCCATTTTCCCAGACCAACTTCATCGTCGTCCGCATAGACCATTTGGTCGGTGCCTTGGACAATGCGTTCTTGTTTGTCAACCCACCCTTGAACGCCGAACCGGCCACCAACTCCGCGCTGCTGGCAACCAATTCCATTAACAGCTACGACTATTCCTTCGACCGTATCCGCGTCTTCGCCGGCGGTGCGAGCGCGCAGAATTATGCCGAGTGGATTGTAGATGAATACCGTCTCGGCCAAACCTACGCCGACGTTGCGCCCTACACCGGCGGCTCCGTCGTCAGCACCAACAACTCACTATGGGCAAGCATCAGCGTCGCGGCCAACTCCGCCACGCTCACGCTCACCGGCACGAACAACGCCACCTACACCGTCCTCGCTTCCACCAACGTCGCACTCCCCGTCACTAACTGGCTCACGCTCGGCACGGTCACGCTCAACAGCAGCGGCACGGGAACTTTCACGGATACGAACGCGCTCAACTCCAACATCCGCCGGTTTTACCGCGCCAAATCGCCGTAGGCATTCGTTCAATAAAAAACCGCCGGAGCTTTTACGCTCCGGCGGTTTTCGTCTTTCCAAATTGAATCAGTGGCAGCCGCAGCCTGTGCCGCAAGAACCTTTTTCTTCCAAATCTTCCGCCGTCGCCACGCGACCGAGTTGGAGTGTCTTGTTGATTTGTTTCTGCACCGAGTGCTGCAAGTCGTGCAGTTCGTCCTGCGCTTCGATGAAGCCCCGCGCCACCGGATTCGCCAGCAACGCCTCGCGGTCTTGTTCAAACGCGGCGATTTCCGTCGCATCCATCGGCTGGGCGGCCTGCTGTTTGGATTGCAATTCCTGGCCTTTGTTCACCACGCGCTCGTATTGGCTGCGGGCGGCTTCGTTGTCCATGAACGCCTCGATGCGCGCAAAGCTCGCGCGGAAACCCGGCTGCGCCACGATGGCTTCGCACAACTCCCGCGTCTTCGATCCGATAATGTCATTCGCTGTCATAAATAATTTTCCAAGCGCCACCGCAACACGCGACAGCTGCGCAGACTACACCACAAACGTTCGCCCAACGCAATCTTACTCTGCGATGAAAAGTGGGTTGCTAGCCTAAAAAATCTAGCTGTCGGTTCAACTGAACACTCTCCCTCTCCCCTGCCCTCTCCCGCTGGGAGAGGGTTAGGGTGAGGGAGAGCGACTCGAATAAACCAAATGTAAAAAATTACGGCAACTCCCGCACCCGCACACTCCGCACTTCCATTTGCTTCGCCTCCGCCTGAATCCCGATGAAGCCGCTCGTCGCATCGAAGCCGTGCTCGTAAAGTTTTTGGCCGTTCAACTCCAGCACCACGTTCGTGCCGTGCGCCGTCATCGTGAACGTCGCCCACTCACCCTCCGGCACGAGCGACGGTTTGGGTGAAACGAGGATGGTTTTATCCTTCAACAGCGCGCCGAGGTCGGCTTGCTTCAAGTTGATTTGCCAGCCGTTTGTCGGCATCGGTTTGCCTTCCAGCCCGGCGCGAATGAAAAAGCCGCTGTTGTAATTTGTCTCCAGCCCGCGCCACTCCGCCTCGCACACGAAATTGGTGAACGCGCGTTCCGTCCGCAGCCAGCCCATGCCGCCCGCGATGCGGATGACGCCGTTCGTCGCCACGAACTGCCCGTCGTTCATCGTCACCCAGCCGTTGAGATTCGTGCCGTTGAACAGTGGGGTCCATTTCACCGACGGCTCATCAGCCAACGCCACAAGCGCGAACAAAACGGTTCCGGCCAAAGTTAAAAAAAGTTTTTTCATCTGCGTTAATCTGTGAAATCTGCGGTTAAAAAACTCACCGCCCCATCCAACCGCCGTCAATGTTCAGCACCGCGCCGTTGAGATAATCCGAATCGCCGCTCGCCAGAAACACGCAGCCGCCCGCGATGTCCTCCGCCGCGCCCCAGCGACCTTCGGGAATGCGATCCAGAATCGCCTTGTTCCGCACCGCGTCTTCGCGCAACGCCTTCGTGTTCTCCGTGGCGATGTAGCCGGGCGCAATGGCATTCACGTTGATGCGTTCCTTCGCCCATTCGTTCGCGAGCGCCTTGGTCACACCCGCGATGCCATGCTTGCTCGCCGCGTAAGCCGGCACGGTGATGCCGCCCTGAAACGACAGCAGCGACGCGATATTTACTAGCTTGAGGCGCGCCTCCGCCGGAGCTTTTGCACGACCGGTTTCAATCC
>JBJOPC010000007.1:0-6565 GCA_046050965.1 Verrucomicrobiota bacterium
ACTTGGAGACGAAGGGGATTCCCGCCGAGGTCAGCAAGCAACTCAAGCAGGAAGTCATGGAAGGTCGCGGGCTCTCGGACGCGATGGCGAAGCAGCCGGTGGTGTTCACGGATATGTATGTGAACATGGTGCGCGCGGGCGAGTCGAGCGGCGCGCTGGTGGAAGTGCTGCGGCGGTTGGCGGCGTATTTCACGCAGTTCGCGGAGGTGGAGGCGAAGTTCAAGGCGGCTATGGTTTATCCAATCGTGGTGATGATTTTCGCGGTGTTAATTGTGGCGTTCTTCATGTTCTTCATGTTGCCGCGCTTCATGGAGATTTTTCAGGGGTTCAACGCGAAGCTGCCGTTGCCGACGGTGATTCTGATGGGTATCAGTAATTTTGTGACGCACTACTGGTGGCTCGGTGCGCTGATAATTATTGCGGCGGTAGTGCTGTTCAAACGGTTTGCGGCGACGCAAGAAGGCAAGCGCAAGCTCGACGAATGGAAGATGAACGCGCCGGTGTTCGGCAAGGTGGTGAAGTTAAATTTATTCGGGCAGTTCGCGCGGGTGCTGGCGACGCTGTTGAAAAACGGCGTGCCGGTGTTGAACGCGCTGAAAATCACGGAGCAAATTATTCCGAACTTGTTGCTCAAAGACGCCATCGCAAAAACGCGCGAGGCGGTGACGGACGGCAAAACGCTGGCGCAGCCGCTCGCCGCGAGCAAAGTGTTCCCGCAACTCATGGTGGACTTGGTGAAGATTGGCGAGGAGACGGGCAATGTGCCGGGCGCGCTGGAAAATTTGGCGGAGACCTACGACAGCGAGTTGCAGAACGGGCTGCGTGTGATGCTGAATTTGCTGACGCCGATTATCACGGTGGTGATGGCGTTGGGCGTGGGTTTCTTGCTCATCAGTATTCTGCTGCCGATGTTCAATTTGATTTCGACCATCAGCGCGTCGGGCGCGTCGAGTCCGAGCAAATGAAATTGCCCCGGCAACAAAACTTCCGCGCGGCGTTCACGCTCATCGAAATCATGGTGGTGGTGGTGCTCATCGGTATCGTGATGGCGATGGGTATTCCGGCGATTTACCAGAGCTTGAAGAAAGAAGGGATGCGCCGCGCGCAAAATGATTTTCTGGACGCCTGCTCGAAAGCGCGCGCCCACGCCATCATGAGCGGGCAGACCACGGAGCTGGTCATCCGCCCGAAGGATAATAAATTTTCGACCGAGGGCGAAGGCGCGGCGTGGAATTTGCCGCACGACGTGCTGCTGGAAATGGTGGACGTGAACTTGCAGGAGTTCCGCGACGCGGAAGAAGCGCGCGTTAGATTTTTCTCCAACGGGCGCAGCGACGAGATGACGGTGGTTTTACATTCAAGCAAGAACGAGCTGGTGAAAATTTCCTTGGAGATTACCACGGGCTTGGCGACTTGGGATTATTTGCGGCGATGAAGATTCAACTGACCAAAGCCAATCGCAGCGAGCGCGCCGGGGCGTTCACGTTGCTGGAAGTGATGATTGCGGCGGTGATTTTTTTCACGGCGGTGGTGGCGCTGTTGCAACTCGTGACGATGTCACTGGACGGCGCGCGGGCGTTGCAGCACTACGAGCCGGACGCGGCGATGCTGGCGGCGCAGTTCGCGTCCATCTCCAACGCAGCCCCGAACGTATTGAAGGAAGACCAGCAGTCGGGCGATTTCGGCGACGCATATCCGGGCTACTCGTGGTCGTCGGACTGTTATCAGGTGTCGAGCAATCATCTGTGGGAGGTGGACTTCACGGTTTCCAAAGGACGCGGGCGCAAGACGGTGAGTTCGCAGATGAGCATTTATTTGTTAAGCCCGCAATCGCCGGAAACCGCGCCGAAGGGGACGTTGCAATGAGAATTCAGGGGCCAGAATCCAGAAGCCAGAATCCAGAAGCCGTGCGTGAGCGCGCGGCGTTCACGTTGCTTGAAGTGATGCTGGCGATGGCGATTCTGGTGGGCGTGGTTGGCGCGGTTTATACGATTTGGTATGGAGTTATCAGCGCAGCGGCGGCGGGCAACAAGGCGGCGGCCTCGGCGCAACGCCAGCGGCAGGCGATGCAAATCGTGAAAGAAGCGGTAGCGGGCGCGCAGTTGTTCGTGGCAAACCCGAAATATTACAGCTTTGAGGTGGGCGAGGAAGGGAAGGGCGAGTTGAGTTTTGTGGCGCGGTTGAGTGACACGTTTCCGCGCAGTGGAAAATTCGGCGCGGCGGCGATGCGCCGCGTGATGTTCACGTTGGAACCCGGCGCGAACCGCAACCAACAACTCGTGTTGCGGCAGCAGCCGATTCTCGCGGAAGATTTGGACGAGGATGAGAAGACGCATCCGGTGGTGCTCGCGGAACAAGTGCGCGAGTTCAAGGTGGAGCTTTGGGACACGACCGCGAAAGATTGGACGGATAAATGGATTTACACGAACCAACTGCCAAAGCTCGTGCGCGTGTCGTTGCAACTCGGCGCGGCGGGCTATGCTAAAGCCGACGCGTCGGCGCTGATGACGAGCATCGTGGCGTTGCCCACGGCGGGCGTGCAGCCGACGAACCAGCCTACGCGTTTGCCATGAAAATTTCTTCGCCCAAAAATCGCCGGGGCATCGCGCTCATCATCGTGATGATCACGGTGTTTATCTTGACCGCGTTGGTGGCGGCGTTTGCGTTGTCCATGAAAGTGGAGATGAAACTTGCGCGCAATGCGTCGTCGGACGCGGAGCTCGAGTGGCTCGGTCGCTCCGGCGTGGAGCTGGGCAAATACGTTCTCGCGTTGCAGTTGAATTCGCCGCAGGAGCAATATGATTCGCTCAACCAAGTGTGGGCGGGCGGGCCGGGCAGCGCGGCGAATTCCAATTCCGTGCTCGGCACGATTCAATTGAAAGACCACGCCTACCACTTGGGCAGCGGGACGTTCACGGTGAAACAAATCACGGACGCCGAACGCAAGTTCAACATCAACGCCGTGTCCGGGCAGGGTGGGCAAGATGTGTTGAACCAAGCGTTCATCAACATGGGCGTGGACGCGGGCAGTTATCCGCAGATTGTTGCGGCCATCCAAGATTGGGTGGACACCGACGACGACGCGCACATCGGCGGCGCCGAATCGTCGTATTACCAAACACTCGCGCCGCCGTATCTCGCGAAGAACGGGCCGATAGACGACGTGACCGAACTCATGCTCGTGAAAGGCATCACGCCGGAAATGTTTTGGGGCAGCGATTCGCCCAACGTGCCGCCGCCGCCGCCTTCGGCCAATCCGTTCGCGAACAACTCCGGTATTCTCTCGAACGCGGTGGGTTTGGTGAAATTGTTCACGCCTATTTCGAGCGGTTATCTGAACCTCAACACGGCGTCGCCGGAAGTGATGCAACTGCTGCCCGGCTTCGACGCAAACATGGCGCAGTCCATCATTCAGCAGCGCGCCGGGCCGGACGGCATTGACGGCACGGAAGACGACACGCCGTTCGGCGGCACGGGCGGGCCGATTCAGAACGCGATCCAGAACGCGACGGGCGGGATGCAAGTGGGGCAGGCGTTGCAGCGAGTTTTCCGCACGCGCAGCACGGTGTTCGAGATTGAAGTGGACGCGGAAGTTGGCGGCTACCATAAAACTTACGTCGGCATCGTCGTGCGCAACAGCCCGACGGACGTGCAGACGCTGGTGTTCCACGAGAAATAGCGCGGCTTGGAGTTCCGCATTCATGCGGTCGGGTTCGTAAAATTGCCGAGCCGCGTGAATGTGGAACGCCAAGCAAAATTTCTTTCTCACCGCGCGGCGTTTCAGGCAGGCTGGTTTTCACGCGTCGCGGGGGGACGCACATTCAAAATGGAAGCCAGACCGAAAATTTCCGTCGTCGTGCCGATCTTCGGCAACGCGGGTGATTTGCCGCGCCTCGTCGCGACGTTGCAGGCGCAGACGTTGCCGCCGCACGAAATCATTCTTGTGGATCCCAGCCCGCGCCCGCTCGCCGCCGCGCCCGCTGGCACAATCCTCGTTCGCAATCCGCAAAATCTTTCGCTCAACTCGGATTACAATCTCGGTGCGAGCCGCGCCACGGGCGATTTTATTTTGAATATGCAGCAGGACTGTGTGCCGGAAGACCCGCGCGCGTTGGAGAAAATGTTCGCGCAACTCACGCCCGGTCGCGTGACGGTCGTCGCGCTCGTGACGCTGCCGCCGGAATATTTTGCGCGCTACAATTTCTGGGCGCAGGTGCTGATGGCGCGCTGGGTCGGCGCGGTGCGGCAAGGCGTGAGCGGGAAGTTTGATTTGCATCGCCGCGAAATCTGGGACGCCATCGGCGGCTACAACCGCACGCGGTTTCATCGCGGTGGTGAGGACATGGATGCGTTTCTGCGCTTGAGTGCGCACGGCGAAGTGTTCATCAGCGACGTGGAGTGTGTGCATTATCATCCCATGTCGCCGCGCACGACGTGGCTGGAGGTGATAAAGAAAAACACGCGGCTGGCCGGCACGTTCGGCGAACTCTTCCGCGTGTGGGGCGCGAGCCTGCGGAAAAATCCCTACGCCGGGCACTGGTATCATCACCTCGCGAAATATCTCTACGTCCTCGTGCCGTTTTTAATTCTGTCGCCGTTGGTGTCGTGGAAACTGACGGCGGTTTTGAGCACGCTGGTTTTTGTGGGCAGCAATTTGTGTGAGCTCGCGCCGTGGAAAATTCCATCTCGGAAACGCGTCTGGCTGCTGTGGTTCAACCCAGTTTCGTTCCTTGCGTGCTGCGTGGCGACAGGGCTGGGGTTTCTGCGGCAGCCTTACCGGGGAAAATCGTAATGGTGTCTCGGCAGAGCAGCGCCAGCTTGCCGCGCCGCCGTGTTCCGAAGGAACATTTGAAAATAGCCCGGCGTTTCAACGCCGGGGTGCTGCCGCACAAGCATAAGTCCCGCAGGGACGGCTGAAATTATCAACCAAACCAGCCGTCCCTGCGGGACTCGGACATTTCCATTCGGTTCCCGGCGTTGAAACGCCGGGCTATTTTCGTCGCGTCCCGCTGGGACCGGAACTCGGTCCGCCGTCTTTGGTTTGGGCTACAGTTTAGAGATTTTTTCCAGCAGCGCCGTCGTGGACTTGCCTTTGACCAGCGGTGCGAAGACGACTTTGCCGCCGCACTGCTCGACGACTTTTAATTCTTCGGCGGGAACGGTGGTGAGATTCTGGTCACCGCCTTTCACATAAATATCGGGCTGCGCGAGCTGGAGAAAATTCGTGGCGGTGCGCTCGCTGAAAATACACACGGCATCCACGCTCGCAAGAGCGGCGAGCAACTGCGCGCGGTCGGCTTCGCAATTCACGGGTCGCGTTGGACCTTTATTGGCGCGCACGGAAGCGTCGGCGTTCACGCCCACGAGGAGGGCGTCGCCGGTCTGGCGCGCGGCTTCGAGGTAAGTTGCGTGGCCGGTATGGAGGATGTCGAAGCAACCGTTGGTGACGGCGAGTTTTTTGCCAGCAGCGCGCTGGGCGGCGCGCCACGCGGGGAGCGTTTCGGCGGTGAGGAGTTTATTGCGGAAGTTCACGGTGGCAGTGTGGCAAATAATTTTACGGACGAAATGTTTTTTCCGCCGCGCGCTTGTCAGCGGGCGGAAAGTTTTGCTTAATCTGCGCGCCACATGAGCGACGCCAAACGTAAAAAAGCTGCCGACCAACCGGAATTACCCATCGAAGGAGCCAAGCTCGCTCCGAAAACTCCCGTCGCCAACGGCAATGGGGCCGACCATATCGTGGCCGAAGAAGTCATGGCGACAGTCGCGCATAAACCGTTTGATCCAAAAAATCTCGCCGTGGGATTGCACACGCGCGTGGATCGCGGCTTTCTTGACTACGCCAGCTACGTCATCCGCGACCGCGCGATTCCGAATCTCGCCGATGGTTTGAAGCCGGTGCAGCGGCGGATTCTTTGGGCGTTGCACGAGAAGGACGACGGGCGTTTCATCAAGGTCGCCAACGTCGTCGGCCACACGATGCAATATCATCCGCACGGCGACGCGTCCATCGGCGATGCGCTCGTGGTATTGGCGAACAAGCGTTACCTCATCGAAGGACAAGGAAACTTCGGCAACATTTTCACCGGCGATCCGGCGGCGGCTTCGCGGTATATCGAGTGCCGACTGACGGAACTGGCGCGCACGGAAGTTTTCAACGACTCCATCACGGATTTCATTCCCAGCTACGACGGGCGCAACAAAGAGCCGGTGACGTTGCCGTGCAAATTGCCGCTCACGCTCATGCTGGGCGCGGAAGGCATCGCGGTCGGTCTGGCGGCGCGAATTTTACCGCACAATTTCCCGGAGTTGCTCGAAGCGCAGATTGCGATTCTCAAGAAGCAGCCATTCAAGTGTCTGCCGGATTTCACGACCGGCGGGCTGATGGACGCGCGCGATTATCAGGACGGCAAAGGCTCGGTAAAAGTCCGCGCCAAGATCAAGGTGAAGGACGAATCCACCGTCGTCATCAAAGAGATTCCGCCCACGACGACGACCGAGTCGCTCATCGCTTCGATTGAAGACGCGGTGCAAAAAGGAAAACTCAAAGTAAAATCCATCAACGATT
>JBJOPC010000008.1:0-4470 GCA_046050965.1 Verrucomicrobiota bacterium
GCGTTGGTGCTGCTGGAAAATTGCGCGAGCGAACGCTGGAAAATTTCCCGCGCACTCGCGGCGTTGCCGGTGGCAGAGTTTTTCTCGCCCGTGATCAACACCGCGCGCTCGGTGAGAAACCCGCCGGGAAACCAACTCAACAATTTTTCCAACGCCGCGTTCGCCGCCGCCGCGTCGTTGCGCGCGAGCGCGGCGCGCACGAGTTGGTAGAGGGCAGGCTCGAACAAGTCGTCGCGGATGTTTGGCCACGAGGAATATTTCTCGAGGACGAACTGGTAATTGGTCAGCGCGCCCGCCGCGTCACCCAGCCGCAGTTGGCAGTCGGCCCACTTGAACCGCGCGAGCGCGGCGTCTTCGCTCAACGCCTTGGGCAATTCGGCGGCGGTTTGAAACGCCGCGCGCGCTTCCGCGATTTTGTCGTCCACCCACAAGCACCAGCCGCGTCCGTTGAGTGCCTTACCCAGCACGGGGCTGCGCGGGTAATTAATTTTCAGCCAGTCAAATTCTGCCCACGCTTGTTGCAGTTCGTTGTCGGGGAAACTGGGGAAAACTTTCGGCGAGTTCGTGAGCGCGAGATTCAGGTGCGCGCCGGGATTGGCGAGATGCTGCTTGAGATGCAGTTCGGCGACGGCGAGCAACGCGGTGTCGGCGGCTTTGTCTTTACCGTATTGGCCGAGAAATTTTTCCACGCGCTGCGCGGCGGCGGACGTTTTGTTGCGCGCGAGATTCAGTTCCACGATTTTCAGCAACGCCTGCCGCCGCCGTTCCACCGAGAGGTCGTCCGCGAGATTCATTTCGTAAGCTGCGATGGCCTCGTCGAATTTTTTTGCGCGCTCCAGCACTGCGCCACGCAGCAACACCGTCTCCGCCTGCGATTCGCGGTTCGTGGAAGCATCGGCCAGCGCGGCCAAATTGCTCACGCCCGCCTGCGCTTCAACAAGGCGATCATCCGCGAGCTGTGCGCGACAAAATAAAAACTGCCGCTGCCAATCCAGCGCGACCGGCAATTTCACCGCTGCCAGCGGACGCAGCGTGTCTTCGGCGGCGCGCAAATCTTTCTGCTCCAGTTGCGCCTCGGCGAGCAGCAATTGGCCGCGCAGCACGAAGTCGTTGGTCGGCTGGTGCGCGGCGAGTTGAGCGAACGCACCGTTGGTTTGCTTGAGCCAGTTCGCCGCTGTTGACCAGTCGCCGCGCCGCGCGTGGGCGAGCGCGGCATCGTAGGCGGCTTCGGATTGGTGCGGCGAATTGGCGAACTCACGCGCGAGCTGCGTGTAAGTTTCAGCCGCACCGGAAAAGTTTGTGCCGCGAAACTGCGCTTCGCCGGTCCAGAATAAAAATTCATCCGCGAGCTTGCCCGCGTCGCGCTGGTGTGCGGCCAGCCCGTCCGCTGCGCTGGAAAATTTTCCGAGTTTCACGCGCGCCTGTGCTTGCCGCAGCCACGCGGTCGCGCGGTCGTCGGACTTGGAAAATTTTTCTGCGAAGCTGCCGAACTGTTTGTCCGCGCGCTCCCACAAACCGAGGGAGAAGGATTCTTCCGCGGCTGCGAGCGCGCGCTGCTCGGCGGGCGGGTTGGCGGCGAGCAATTGCGCGGCGGGCAACAGCAGCAGAAGGGCGGAGAGAATTTTTCGGCAGCGCATCGCCGCGCAGTCTAGTGAAACCGCCCGCCGCGAAAAGGCGAAAGCGCGGCACAACTTGAATTGGGTTTCGTTTGGAGTTCCACTTTTAGGTGGCTTGGGGGACGCCGAGCCGCCTAAAAGTGGAACTCCGAGCAGAAGGCGAACGCGCCTGATTTTCCAAAACAAAACAGCCGCATCTGCGAACAGATGCGGCTGGTGGAAAAACTTTCTCGTCGGCTTAACGCTTGGAGAACTGGAAGCGTTTGCGTGCGCCGGGCTGGCCGTATTTTTTGCGTTCTTTCATGCGCGAATCGCGGGTGAGGAAGCCTTCAGCTTTTAGCGCGGGGCGGAGCGTGGCGTCGAATTCGAGCAACGCACGGGAGATGCCGTGGCGCACGGCACCGGCTTGACCAGCAGGACCGCCGCCTTTGACATTCACCTTCACGTCGAGCTTCTCGGCCGTGCCAGTGATGACGAGCGGGAGTTGCGCGGTGTTGCGGAGAGTTTCGAGGGCGAAGTAAGTGGCGAGCGGGCGGCGGTTGATGGTGATTTTGCCGGAACCGGTCGCGATGCGGACGCTGGCGACGGCGGTCTTGCGACGGCCGGTGCCGAGATATTCAGTGATTTTGGCCATAGGAAATTATTTGGAGGCGGCTTGCGCGGCGGGTTGCTGCGCGGAGTGCGGGTGTTTGTCGCCCTTGTAGACTTTGAGCTTGGTGAGCAATTGGTCGCCGAGGCGGTTTTTGGGAACCATGCCTTTGACGGCGTGGTGAATGAGCTTCTCGGGGTGGGCGGCGCGAACTTGTTCGACGGTGCGATATTTTTCGCCGCCTTTCCAACCGGAGTAGGTCATGAATTCTTTTTGGAATTCTTTTTTGCCGGTGACTTTCACCTTCGCGGCGTTGATGACGACGACGAAGTCGCCAGCATCAAGGTGCGGGGTGTAGATGGGCTTGGTGCGGCCGCGTAGGAGGTTGGCGACTTGAACGGCGAGGCGTCCGAGGACAGCACCGTCGGCATCAATGATGTGCCACTTGCGCTGATCGAGATTAACTTTGGGCAGATACGTTTTCATTTCAACAAAGGGCGGTGAAAGTAGCAGAGGAGTTTTTCGAGTCAATCTTCATTTGGGGATTTTTGGAAAGAGTTCGCCGAAAAGCCAGCGGCGAAGTTTTTCTTGCCACGCGGGCTTTGATTCTTATCTTCCACGCCGCCCGGACACCGCTGTGCGACTGTCCATCAAGGCTGAGAAAAAACCGTTAACATACAACCTAACCGTCAACCTCCGTTGCCCCGCAACGTCGGAAGTTAGGCAATGGAGTCTTCGTCCGCCGCCATTTTTGCGCGGCTGCAAGCCTCCCGCAGTTCAGTCCCCAGTAATATTATGCTCACCATGGAACAAGCCCTGAAGCAGAACGCTACGCGTTTTGCCGCCGGCGAAATCGTCAAGGGAACCGTCATCGAAATCCGTCCAAAAGAAGTCCTCGTGGACATCGGCTACAAATCCGAAGGCATCGTGCCCGGCAATGAATTTATGGATTTCAAAGCGCTCACGATTGGCGCGCAAATCGAAGTCCTCATCGAACGTCTCGAAGACAAGGACGGCAACGTCATTCTTTCCCACGAGAAGGCCGAATACAAAAAGAACTGGGATCGCATCCTCACCATCTGCAACGAAGGCGGACGCATCAACGGCAAAGTCAAAGACATCATCAAAGGCGGCCTCATCGTCAACATCGGCGTGGAAGCTTTCTTGCCCGCGTCACAGATTGACGTCATCACGCCCAAGAACCTCACGCAATTCCTTGGCAACACCTACGAATTCAAGGTCGTCAAAATTAACCAAGAACGCCAAAACATCGTGCTCTCCCGCCGCGAGCTCATCGAGGCCGAGCGCAACGAAAAACGCGGCAAGATTCTCGGCGAGATGACGCCCGGTGACGTCCGCAAGGGTATCGTCAAAAACATCACCGACTTCGGTGCGTTCATTGACCTCAACGGCATTGACGGCTTGCTCCACATCACCGACATGAGCTGGGGTCGCATCGCCCATCCATCCGACGTGCTCAAAGTCGGCCAAGAACTCGAAGTCGTCGTCCTCGACATCAACAAAGACAAAGAACGTGTCTCTCTCGGCCTCAAGCAAAAAATGGCCAACCCGTGGGACAGCATCGAAGGCAAATTCCCCGTCGGCCAAAAGGTCAAAGGCAAGGTCGTCAACCTCGTGCCCTACGGCGCTTTCGTCGAACTCGAACCCGGCGTCGAAGGCCTCATCCACGTCACCGAACTCTCCTGGACCAAGCGCATCGCCAAACCCGGCGACGTCCTCACCGCCGGTCAGGAAGTCGAAGCCGTCGTGCTCGGTATCAACAAGGAAGAACAGAAGATTTCCTTGGGCGTCCGCCAACTCGAAGCCAACCCGTGGGATCAAGCCAGCGAGAAATATCCCGCCGGCACCAAGGTCAAAGGCCCCATTCGCAACCTCACCAGCTACGGCGCGTTCATCGAACTCGAAGAAGGTTTGGACGGCATGATCCACGTCTCCGACATTTCTTGGACCCGCAAGATTAACCATCCCAGCGAAGTCTTGAAGAAAGGCGACATCGTCGAAGCCCAAGTCCTCGAAGTGGACAAAGCCAACCAACGCATCGCCGTCGGCATCAAACAACTCTCCCAAGACCCGTGGGACAAGATTGACACCTTCTACAAAGTCGGCGACCTCGTCTCCGGCAAAGTCACCAAACTCGCCAGCTTCGGTGCCTTCATCGGCCTCGCCAACGAGATTGACGGCCTCGTCCACATCTCCCAGATCACCGAAGAGCGCGTGGAAAAAATCAAGAACGTGCTCAAAGTG
>JBJOPC010000009.1:0-8584 GCA_046050965.1 Verrucomicrobiota bacterium
TAGCGGCCCGGCGCTTTGCCGACGAACGCGATTTCCGCGATGTAGGGCCGCGCGCAACCGTTCGGGCAGCCGGTCGAGCGGATGATGATCTCCTCGCCGCCGAGGCCGAGGTCGGCGCAAATTTTTTCGATGCGGTCAATCAGGCCGGGCAGGTAGCGCTCGGATTCCGCGAGGCCAAGTCCGCACGTCGGCAACGACGGGCAGGCCATCGAGGCAGCGTGCAGCACGGTCGTTTGATTTTCCGTCTTCACGGCGGCGGCGTTGAGCAGCGCGGTGATGGCGGTTTTGTCGGCGTCGCTCACATTGGCGAGAATGACGTTTTGATTCGCGGACAAACGAAACTCGATGTTCGGAAATTTTTCCGCGACCTGGCGCAACGCGGTTTTCTGCGTGTCTTTCACACGGCCCATGTTGACGAACAGACCGAGAAACCACGAGCCGTCCACGGCTTTGCGCCAGCCGAGCAAGTCCTGCATCGTGGTGAATTGATAAGGCTTCGCGGGCGCGAGCGTGATGCCGGCGCGCTGGTTCACTTCGTCCTGCATGAATTTCACGCCGCGTTCGGCGACGACGTATTTGAGCCGCGCGTGTTTGCGATCGGTGCGGTCGCCGAAATCGCGATGAATCGTCAGCACAGCTTTCGCCACGTCCACGACTTTGTCCGGTGTGAAAAACCCAATGACATCCGCGAGGCGCGGGAAAGTCTGCTCGTTGCCGTGGCTGCGACCGAGTCCGCCACCGACGCAAAGGTTGTAACCGATGAGTTTGTCGTTCTCGATGATGGCGATGAAGCCGAGGCAGTTCGTAAAAATGTCGAGGTCGTTCGTCGGCGGAATGGCGAACGCAATCTTGAATTTGCGCGGCAGATACGTTTTGCCGTAGAGCGGGTCAACAAAGTTTTTATTCTCAGCCGCGTCGTTGTCGAGCTGAACGCCATCAATCCAGATGGAGTGATACGCCTTGGTCTGCGGCGCGAGCGCGAGCGCGACTTTGTGGCAGTCGGCAAAGACTTGTTCGCGCGCCTTCGTGTAAGCGGGCGTGGGCGGAGCGAGGACGTTGCGATTCACGTCGCCGCAAGCCGCGAGCGTGGAGAGCAGTGACTCGTTAATCTTCGCGACGAGCGGACGCAGACCAGACAGCACGACTCCGTGGAACTGAATGCTCTGCCGCGTGGTGATGCGGAGCGTGTTGTTGCCGTATTGCGTGGCGAGGTCGTCAAACACGCACCACTGCTTCGCCGTCATGACGCCGCCGGGGATGCGGCCCCGGATCATCATCATGTATTTCTTGCCGGTCTTGCGCAGGTCACGATCGTCCTGCTGATAACTGCCGTGAAATTTCAGGAACTGGTTGTCGTCGTCGGAGAAATGGTCGTTGGCCGGATTGTTGAAAGTCGCGGCGATGCTGCCCGCCAACGTGGGGATGGCGTCTTTAATTATCTCGTTGTGCGACAATTTCGCTGGTTCAGTTTCAATCATAAGCTAGCTCCAGAACAATTTTATTATCCTTTAGATTCAGGCACAAGAAAGATTTTTAATAAATCACCAACCCCACAGCGCGTAGGCCATGGTCAGTGAGTGCCCAGTGTCCGCGCGACTCGCTCACAAGCCGCCGCGCGGGATTTTTTTGCTGCTCGACGGCGTTGACGGAGAGCAGTTGCACGGCGGATTTGGATTTTAATTCGGACGCGGCGCGAGGAATCAACTCGAACGGCAGCGCGTTGAAGTTGAACGCGATTTCGTAACCGGCAATGCCTTCCTTCTCCGCGACGGGATTGTGGCGAACGAGTTGCGGGTAGCGGCGCAGCCAGGGAAAGCTCGTCGCGCGCACGACCACGCGGCACAACTCGGTCTGGCGATGGACAAAATCCAGCAAGCTGAATTTCGCGCCGAGTTTTTGCTGCTCCAGCAAAATCAAACGCGGGTCGAGGCCGATAAAATTCTGGCCGTTCCAGTCGCCGTGGTCATTGCGTTCGCCCGGCAGATTTTTTTTGAACCACGCACTGAAGCGGTCGTTGACGAGCAGATTCAATTCAAAGTGAACGTGCGCGCGATCTTTGCTGATGGTCGTCGCGCTGGACGTGCGGCCCATCGTGGCGATGACTTGGCCAGACTTCACGCGCACCCCGGCTTTGATGCCCGGCTCGACGCGGCTCAAGTGCGCGTAGAAAGAATATATCTCCAGCCCTTCAATCTGATGGCGGACGATGATGTAATTGCCGAAGCTCGAGAGTCCGGCGCGCGTGTTAATATAGACGACTTCGCCATCGGCGGTCGCGCCTACGGGGTCGGTCGGTTCGCCACGCCGATCGGAATGAAGGCTGCGGATGTCGAGGCCTTCGTGGATTTTCCAACCGTCATTGCGCACACAGCCGAAAGAACCGCTCGTCCAAGTTTTTCCCGGCGTGGCGGCGAAAAACTTTTCCTCCGCACCCGGTTTGAAAATATTGTCGTTGGCCGTAGGCAAACGAAACGGCTGCGCGTGGAGATTGAACGCGAGCAAGCCAACGAACGCGAGGCCGCGTGAAAGAATTCGTGTGGGCATTTTATTTCTTTTTGATCTCGGCGATGACGTTGGTCAGCCCGCGCACGAGGCGTTCAGATTCTTCGCGCGAAGCGTCCGGCGTGAAGAGGAATTGGCCGTTGGCGATGGGACGCGCCGGACGCGGCGCAGCGAGCCAGCGCGATTCGCCGAAGCTCGCAAAGACGACAATGCGCTTACCGGGGTTGGAGCGCGTGGCGTTCTCGAGCATCATCGAGCCGTGTTGGTTGAGCGAAAGCAGGATTGAGAACCCGCCGGCGTCTTCGACTACCGTGGCATTTTCCAAATCACGGTCGTCGACGAAGGGCGACGAGTTGACATTCACCATCACCGGCTGCGCGCGGTAAATTGGCACTTCCTTGTTGAACGGGGTGCCGTCCGCGTTCGATTCCAAATAGAGTTCGATGGCGGAAATTTCCTTACTGTTGTTGCCCAACGTCTCGCAACCGGCCAGCACCGCCGCCAGCAAAAACAAAATGATGTTGAAGTGAATCGCTCGAATCTTCATAGTCTTGGGGAAATCGCAGTCATACACAGATGTAAAAACTTATGGGCAAACAACTCAACAAGATTCAGAAACGTAAACGTCGCGCCGCTTATCTTGAACGCAAGAAAGTCGCCGCCAAAGCCGCTGTCAAAACCAAGCCGGCCAAGGCGAAGAAAGCCTGACGCCACACTGAAGGCCGCCGCGAGGCGGCCTTTTCTTTTTCCGTGAACCGCCGCTTCCACAAGCACTACACCCGCGAAGAAGCCACCGCGCTGCTCCCGCAAATCCGCGTCTGGCTCGCGCGCATTCAGGAACTCCGCACCCAACTCGAAACCCTCGACAAACGCCTCACCGGCCTGCGCGGCGACGGCGAAGACCTCGGCGGCGAGACCGTTTCGCAATGGATTAAAGCCATCGCTGCGCTCAAAGAAATCCTCGACGAATTCCAACGCCGCCAAATCCAACTCAAAGACATTGAGCGCGGCCTGCTCGATTTCCCTGCCGTCATCGGCGACCGCGAAGTGTTCCTCTGCTGGGAAGCCGACGAAGACGCCGTTGAACACTGGCACGACCTCGACAGTGGTTTTTCTGGCCGCGAACCGCTGTGATTTTTTGCCTCCGCTTCCTCCTGCAAACTTTTCCTGACCGATGAACAAGCGCGCCCTCCTCAAAAAAATCCTCGCCCAACTTCGCGACGAACTCGCCATCTACGTCCGCGCCTCCCTCGCTTCCCGCACCGAAGCCACCCACGAATCCAGCAAAGCCGAGAGCAAATACGACACCCGCGGCCTCGAAGCCTCCTACCTCGCGCGCGGCCAATCCATGCAAGCCGCCGAGATTGAAGCCGCCATCGCGGAATTTGAAAAACTCGACGCCCGCAACTTCACCGCCGCCGACCCCGTCGCCATCGGCGCGCTCATCGAAGTTGAAGTGAACCGTGAAAAAAGTTTTTACTTCCTCGGCCCTCGCGCCGGCGGAACCGAAGTCGTCCACGAGAAACAAGAAATCCTCGTCATCACCCCACACTCCCCGCTCGGCGCGCAACTCCTCGGCAAAAAAGTCGGCGCGCAACTCCAACTCACCCTCGGCGGCAGCCGCCAAGCCGCCAAAATTTTGAGCGTCCAGTAAGCGCGCCGCCATGAATCCTTTCGCCCACCGCCCACTGCTCACGCGCACGCGCGGTTGGCTAGCCGTCGGCATCGCGGTCGCTGCCGACGCCGCGCAAATTCCGCTGCAAGCCATTCCTGGCGCACCCGAAGTGATTGACGTGCTGGCGATGATTTCCACGACCGTTCTGCTGGGATTTCACTGGCTGCTGCTACCCACGTTCCTGCTGGAGTTCGTCCCCTTGGTTGATGCCTTGCCGACGTGGACCGGCTGTGTGCTGACCGTGATTGCCCTGCGCCGAAAAACTCCCGCACCTTCGTCAACCACGCCGCCGCCAAAAAATCTGACCGATGGAACTTACTGAATCCATCCCCTGCCCCTTCTGCGGCCAGCCTTGCGAAGTCCCCGTGGACACCTCCGTCGCCTCGCAGCGTTTCACCACCGACTGCGAAGTCTGTTGTCGCCCCTTTGAAGTTTTTGCCGAATGCGAAGACGGCGAAATTCTGAACTTGGACGCCCAAGCGAATTAACCGCCGATGCGATCTCGTCGCAGTCCGCCAGAGTTGGAATAATTTCTTTTGCCATCAAAGTCGTTTGCTACACTCCCGCGCCATGTTCAAAACGCAAGATTTGCACGTCCGAGAAATTGTCCGGCTCTCCGCGCCGCGCGCTGTCAAAGCCGCGTTGCCCGCGAGCGACGCCGTTAGCGCCACCGTCGCCCAAAGCCGCGAACGCGTGGTGAACATTTTGCAGCAGCGCGATTCCCGCCTACTCATCGTCATCGGGCCTTGCTCCATCCACGATGAAAAATCCGCGCTCGAATACGCCACGCGGCTGAACAAGTTGCGCGTCGAGTTCGCCGATAAAATGGAAATCGTCATGCGCGTCTATTTTGAAAAGCCGCGCACGACCATCGGTTGGAAAGGTTTGATCAACGACCCGCACTTGGACGGTTCGCAAGACATCGAATCCGGTTTGAGCATCGCGCGGCGGTTGCTGTTGCAGATTGTCGACATGGGCTTGCCCGCCGCCACAGAATTTCTCGACCCCTACGTCCCGCAATACATCGCCGACCTCGTGACGTGGGCGGCCATCGGCGCGCGCACTACGGAATCGCAGACGCATCGCGAGATGGCTAGCGGTCTCTCCATGCCCGTGGGTTTCAAGAACGCCACCGACGGTAGTCTGCAAGTGGCCATTGACGCGATGGGCGCGGCGCGGCACTCGCACAGTTTTCTAGGCATTGATGCCGACGGCGCGACCAGCGTCGTGCGCACCACGGGAAATTCCGACGGCCACGCCGTCCTGCGCGGCGGGCGCGCACGCACGAACTACGACGCCGCGAGCATCGCCGATGCGGAGGCGACGTTGCTCAAACACAAATTGCCCGCCGTGATGATGGTGGATTGCAGCCACGCGAATTCCGAAAAGAAACACGCGCGGCAGGAAGAAGTCTGGCACAGCGTCATCGAGCAACGCGTGGGCGGCACCAAGTCGCTCATCGGCGTGATGATCGAAAGCCACCTGCACGACGGCAACCAGCCGTTCCCCAAACCCGTGAGCGAACTGCAATACGGCGTGTCCATCACCGACGCCTGCGTGAACTGGGAAACCACCGAGCGGATGCTCCGCTGGGGCTACGAGAAACTGTCGGGTAAATAAAATTAAGCGGCGTCGCGCGAAGGCGAACAAGTAGTTTAATTATGGTGAGATAAACCGGTAGAATTTTCTTGGCGCATTTGTTCCGAGCGCATCGGCGAATTGAAATTGGCCGGGCGAAATCTCTAAAATGCCGCCGAGGTTGGTCCAGTTGTCTGATGGCAAAGAAAGATTACTGGTCGCCTGCACACCAAAGAGTGCGCCAATGTTATTTGTGAAATTGAACTGAAACCAACCGTTGGTCTTTTGAACGCCATTCAAAGTGGTCGCAACCGGAAGCGGAACGCTTATAAATTGCGGCAGATTAGGCTAGGGTCATACACCTCGGTCGGTGAGAAATAATAGAACGGTTTTGGATTCAGCCTTGCCTGCAGGACGGTAAGACTAGGAGACGAAGAGACGGCGGCGGTCAATAACTCGTCTTCAACCAGTTCGTTTTGTTCCACTGCAACACACCCGAGCCACAGCCGGTGGCGGAGTTCGTAAGCACGGACTTGAGTTGTGTGGGGTCGGTCATGACGTAGGTGTAAGGCAGCACGTTGTTCGTGAGATTCCATGAGAACGCGATGACCGGCGCTTGCACCGGGCCGAAGTAGGTGTCGCCGGGCGCGTTGGTGCTCGCGCCGGTGTAATTGTTCGTCGTGCCGTCGGTGTTGCGGAAACTGTAGATGGAATTCAGCGCCATAATTTTGCCGGTGTAACTCGGATTGCTCACGTCGGTCTGGTTGTTGCGGAGCGGCGTGAGGCAATCTTGGTAAATGGAATTCTCCACCAACACCGCGCCGCCTTCGGTCGAGATGCTGCCGTTCAGGAACACTTGGAAATGATAAGTGTTGTTCAGCGTGTTGCGGTTCGCGCTGCTCATGGCGTTGGCGATGTTGTCGCGCAGCCGTTTCGCATCGAGACCGGCCGAGTCTTCCACGAACAGATTGTAATTATGCACGTTGCCCGCGCGCAAACGCGGCAGGCGATCCCACGGATTCTGATACCACTGGTGATGGAACGTGATCTTGTGGCTCGCATTCTCGGTGTTGAACGCGGTCGCGCCGATGAGGTGCGTCTTATCGTGGCCGTGCAGAATGGTGACGATGTTGGTGATGGCAAATCCGTTGTTGCGGAGAAAATTGTAGAACGTATTTGTCGCACGCCCGGCTTCGAGCGCGTTGACTTGCTGCCAGACAAAACTGTTCGTGTTCACGTCCTCGTCGTCGCCCCGGTAGCGATTCCACGAGTGCGTGATGTTGTAGCAACCGCCCTTCATGTCAGTGTCGCCGTCGTAAGCTTTCGTGAACGTGCAATGGTCAATCCACACGTTCGACACCGTGCTGCCGCCGTTGCCGATGGTGATGAAATCCCAGTCGTTGCGGTCGTAATTGCCCTTCGTGGCCTCGTCCCATTCCCACATCTCGTCGAACTTCAAATTGCGGATGACAATGTTGTTCGCGCTCTTGATATTGAAATTGCAGTGACGAATCCGCGCGCCGTTCGCGGAGAAAATCGTCAAGCCCGCGCGGGAAATATCCAGCACGCTCACACCGCTCGTGATGAGCGCAGGGTGCTGAATCGGCAACGCGCCCGCCACGCGCAGCGACCCGACCGCTTGCGCCGCCGCGCCGACTTCGTTCCAGCCGAGGTCGAGGTCGTTCATGATTTCAATCACCTTGATGGTCGTGCTCTTCACCGCCGTTGCGAGGCTCAAGGCGTTCGTCACCTTCGCGTAAGTCGCACTCGTGTCCGCTACGATGCCGCCGCCGGTTACGGACTGAGCGAAACCGTAGAGGTTGTAGAGGCTATTGGATTGCGACGCGGAAATCGTCAGTGTCGCCACCGCGCTCGTGACCGAGCCGACGCTATTCGTCACGCGCACGGAGTAGCCGCCTGCGTTATTGGTCGTCACTCCATTCGTCGTATAAGTCGCATTCGTCGCATTCACGAGCAGCGTGTTCGTGTTGAAGAACCACTGGTAGCTCAACGGCGCAGTGCCAGCGGCAGTCACGGTGAACGTTGCGTTGCCGCCCGCGATGACGCTCTGCGACGAGGGCGGTGTCGTGATGCTCGGCGCAACCGCTGTGACCGTGAGCGTGACGACGGAACTCGTCACCGCACCGACGCTGTTCGTCACGCGCGCCGAGTAACCGCCCGCGTTCGTGCTTTGGACGTTCGCGAGCGTGAGGGAAGAATTCGTCGCACCAGCCAGCACGGTGTTCGTGTTGAAGAACCATTGGTAACTCAACGGCGCAGTGCCGCCCGCCACGACGGTGAACGTGGCACTGCCGCCCGCTGCCGCCGTGAAGTTCGTCGGCTGCGTGGTGATGCTCGGCGCGGTCGGCGACGTGACGGTGAGCACCGCGACGGAACTTGTGACCGCGCCCGCGCTATTCGTCACGCGCACGGTGTAGCTGCCCGCGAGATTCGTCGTCACCGAATTCGTCGTGTAAGTCGCATTCGTCCCATTCACGAGCGCATTCGTCGCATTGAAAAACCACTGATATGCCAGCGGCACAGAGCCGCTCGCGACGAGACTAAAACTCGCGCTCTGCCCGACGGCCACGGTGAGATTCGTCGGCTGCGTCGTGACGCTGGGCGCGACGGGATTCGTGCTGCCGCCGCTGCCGAGCAGTTCCACTTTGAACTCGCTGAAAATAAAATTCGTCGCCGTGTCCGTCGTTGTGGCGGGGCGAATTGAAAACCCGTCGAAGTCCGAAGTGTAGCTCGCCGCCGCCGTGTTCGTGTCCGTCGCGGTGAGTTGCACGTTCAAGTTCGCGCCTGTGAATTTGTTCGTGATGACCA
>JBJOPC010000010.1:0-15421 GCA_046050965.1 Verrucomicrobiota bacterium
CGAACCGAGCGGGAGGAGAGAGCAGGCTTTCATGTGACGCGTCGGGTGAATTTGAACGCGGACGTTATCCGCCTTCGCTCACGGTTTGGCAAGCGGGAAAAAGAAAAATGACTATGCGACTATAGACGATGGGACTTCCAACCGACGTTCCCCCGTCTCATCGTCTCATCGTCTCATCGTCTCATCGTCCCATGGTCTTGCTTTGACAATTCCCGTCGCGTGGCCTAAACCAACTCCGCTCAAACCGGAGTTCCATTTATGAAAAATACCTTTCGCCTCGCTCTCTTGCTCGCCGCCACGCTCCGCGTCAGCGCGGAACCGCTCACGCAAAGCACGTTCACGGACGTGATCAAAGACGTGAACGTCGTGGCCGCTGATACCAAAGCCGCTGCGCCCGCCGCCGTCAGCGCGGTGGTCAAAGCGCCCAACCTCGTCCGCACCGGCGCGGCTTCGCGCGCGGAACTCACCGCGCCGGATCACACGGTCACGCGCATCGGCGCGAATTCAGTTTTCTCCTTCGACCCCACGAGCCGCACGGTGAATCTGGAACGCGGCAGCGTGTTGTTTCATTCGCCCAAAGGCATGGGCGGCGGCGTCATCAAGTCCGGCGGCGCGAGCGCGGCGGTGCTGGGTTCCACGTTCATGTGCGCCACCGGCGCGGATGGCACGTTCAAAACGATTTTCCTCGAAGGCAAAGCTTGCGTGGTCACGCTCGCCAACGGCAAATCGGTGACGCTGCATCCCGGCCAGATGGTCGTGGTGCTGGCGGGGCAAACGGACTTCGGCCCGGTGCTGGATATTGACCTCGCGAAGCTGCTGGACACGTCGCTGTTGCTCAAAGGATTTTCGCACGACTTGGATTCGTTGCCGCTGATTCTCGCGGTGATTGACGAGCAGAAAAAAGCTTCGCCCGCCGGCACGAATTACCTTTCGCTGCTCAACAAAAATTCGCTCGACCATAATTCGCAGCAGACTGCCACTGGCACGCCCGTTTCCGAAACTGATTTCTTCCTCCAACTCGAAACCGGGACGCCGGCTTCCGGCCTCAACGGCCCAACCGCTGCCGGCAGCGTCGTGCCGCTAAACACCGCCGGCCCCAACAGCCAGCTTCCGCGCTGAACCAGCCAACTCTGATTATTTCACGCTATGAAAAAAACTTTCCCGCTCTTCGCCCTCGGCCTCTGCGCCGTCGCCGCCCACGCGCAGACCGCCGCGCTCGATACCGCCGACGCCGCGCAAACGCGCCGCCAACTCCTCGCCACCGGTGCGCCCGCCGAGAGTTACGCGGGCGAAACGGATGACCTCGGCGTCCAGACGTTGCTCGCGCCCGCCGCGCGTCGCCACTACTTCACGGTGTCCGCCGACGTGCAGTATTTTTACAACGACAATTTGTTCAACTCCCGCGAACGGCACGCCACGGACGTGCTGGTCACCACGGTCGAGGGCGCGTTTGCACCCGATCCTTACGCGGTCGCAGGCGGGCAACTCGCGCCGCGCCTCGGCTGCCGAGACGAGTGGTATAATTACGCGTCGCTGCTCGATGACAATGTCCGCGTGGTGGATTACGCCAACTCCACCCTCGTCGTGACGCATCCCAGCGTGAGCGCGTTTGATTTCATGGCGAAAACTATTTTCGCCGATGTCGCGTGGACGCGCGCGAACTGGACGCTGGCCGCCGGTTACGATTTCCGCTGGCTCGTCTCGCAGCACAGCGACGATCAGTTCTACCGCGAACACGTCCCGCATTGGGGTGTGCAACGCTGGATTCCGCTCGATGCCCGCAGCGGCCTCGCGCTCGCCTACCAAGGCGACTGGCGCATCACGCACGCGCGGCAATTCACGCCGCCTTTCCCCGGCGCGCCCGTGCCACGCACCGACGAGAACGATCGCACTGACCACTCGCTCATCGCCAGCTACACGCACAAGGTCGGCACGAGCGGTGAACTCACGCCTTACTATCGTTTTCAATTCACGGAATTCCTCGGCAGCACCGATCGCCGCGACACCTTGCACACGCTCGGCCTCTCGTTCGCGTGGCAACTCTGTCCCCGCTCCAGCGTGCGACTCTTCGCCAGTTATGACTGGCGCGAGTCGTCCAGCAGCAGCGTGGGCAGCTACGAGAAATTCAACGGCGGCGTGGGCGCGAACCTGACGTTCCGGTTTTAAAAAACTGAAACGGAAATAAAAAAGCGGCGGGAAAATCATTCAGATTTTCCCGCCGCTTCTTTTTTCAACGATTCACTGCGCTGGTGTGTCGAGCGCTTGCTGCATCGCGGGTGAAGGCGGCGGCAGCGGCGGGTCACCGGCTTTTTGTTTGGCGCGCGCGGCTTCAAGCAGCAGCGCAGCGGCGACGGCTTCGTCCTGTTGGTTCACCGCTTGCGGCACAGCCGCCCCCGCCTGCGGCACGACTGCGCCAGTGCGGCGGGTGCGACTGGGAATCGAACGGAGTCCGCCAGGATTCGCGGGCGCAACGCCCGGCTGCGGAACCGCGCCGCTGACATTGCCGATGCCGCCCGCCGCTGCCGGGGCTGGCACGGGCGCGCCGGGTTGCGGCATGGCTCCGGGCGGCGGTTGGAAATTTTGCGGCGGCTGGCCGGGTGGCGGCACCGGCGTGGGCGCGGAAACGAGACCGTTGTCTTTGAAATTGAGCGTCTCGTTGCGGCCGTTGTTTTTGATTTTGACGACGCCTTCTTCGACGTTGATTTCCGTGCAAGTGATTTGGCCGTTCTGTTCGCCTTCCACGAGGCTCATGTAGGTCGGTAATTTTCCCGGCCCGCTTTCCGTGACCATGAGCATGGCTTTCTTGCCGCCGAACAAAGTGGAGATGCCCGTGAGTTTGACGTTGGACGGCGGCGTGACGACTTCGGCAGTCACGGGCGCGGGCGGCGGGAGCAGACCGAACGGGTTGCGCTCCACGATGCTGCTGTAGGGGTTGGAGCCGACGGCGGACGCGACGCCGGGCAATGCCAGCGCGGCGAGCAAAAACGTCAACTTGGACACGGATTTCATGCGGTGAAGATAATTGTTCCCGGAGGTGAACACCACTTTTGAATTAAAGTTGCGAACAGACACAAAAACGCCGCCGGACTTTTCAGCTCCGGCGGCGTCTGGAATTTCAGCGCAGTTTAGTAAGACGCTTGCGAGCCTTTGATGGAGCGCTTCTGCATCCACGGCATGAGCGCGCGGAGTTTCGCGCCGGTCTTTTCGATGGGATGCTGCGCGCCTTTGTTGAGGAGGGCGTTGTATTTTTTGTAGCCGCCTTCGTATTCTTTGATCCAGTCCTTGGCGAACTTGCCAGTTTGGATGTCCTTCAACGCGGCTTTCATGCGGGTCTTCACCCCGGCATCAATAATCTTCGGGCCGACATGCACATCGCCCCACTTGGCGGTTTCGGAAATGGAGAAACGCATCCCGCTGATGCCTGCTTCGTTCATTAAATCCACGATGAGCTTCAACTCGTGCAAGCATTCGAAGTAAGCCATCTCCGGCGAGTAGCCAGCTTCAGTCAACACTTCAAAACCGGCTTGGACGAGCGCGCTCGCGCCGCCGCACAGCACGGTCTGTTCGCCGAACAAATCAGTTTCGGTTTCTTCTTTGAAGTTGGTTTCGATGACGCCAGCGCGCGTGCCGCCGATGCCTTTGGCCCACGCGAGCGCGATCTTCTTCGCGTCCTTGCCGGGGTTTTGATACACGGCAATCAAGCTCGGCACGCCTTTGCCTTCGGTGTATTGGCGGCGGACGATGTGGCCGGGGCCTTTGGGCGCGACCATGATAACGTTGACGTTCTTCGGCGGCACGATGGTCTTGAAATGAATCGCAAAACCGTGGCTGAACACAAGCGTCTTGCCCTTGGTCAAGTTCGGCTCGATGTCGCGCTGGTAAGCCTTGGGCTGCTTCGTGTCAGGAATCGCGACCATGATGACGTCGGCCTGCTTCACGGCTTCCGCCGTGGAGACGACTTTGAATCCTTTTTCCTTCGCGACCGCGATGGATTTGCTGCCTTCGTAAAGTCCGATGATGACTTTGAGGCCGGATTCTTTGAGGTTAAGCGCGTGGGCGTGGCCTTGGGAGCCGAAGCCGAGCACGGCGAGGGTTTTGTTTTTGAGGACGCTCAAGTCGGCGTCTTTGTCGGTGTATACTTTTGCCATAAATCAGTTGATAGGGGTTAGTTGATTGAAAAACTATTTTCGCGGCATCGCGGCTTTGCCGGTGCGGGTGATTTCTTGCACGCCGAAAGACTGCATGAGCGTCAGAAATTTTTCCACCTTGCTGTCGTTGCCGGTGATTTCGATGGTCAACGTCTTGGGTTGCACGTCCACAATCTTCGCGCGGAAAATGTCGGTGATCTGCATGACTTCGGCGCGCGACTTGGAATCCACGCCGACTTTCACGAGGACGAGTTCGCGGTCCACGTATTCGCCGTCGCGGAAATCTTGCACCTTGAGCACGTCCGGTAGTTTGTTGAGCTGTTTGACGATTTGATCCAGCGTGGCTTCGTCGCCATGCGTCACGACGGTCATGCGCGAAGCGGAGGCGTCGTGCGTGGGGGCGACGTTGAGCGAGTCAATGTTGTAGCCGCGGCCACTGAACAAGCCCGCAACGCGCGTGAGCACGCCGAACTTGTTTTCCACGAGAATCGAAATGGTGTGTCGCATAAAAACCCGACGAACGGGGCGCAGAACGTAGCAATCGCGCCCGGACGGGTCAAATTGCAATTTGCGCCGCGCGGCTTGTCTCCGTTTGGAGTTCCGCCTTTAGGCGGTCGGTTTGGTGAATCCGCCAACCGCACAAATGCGGAACTCCGAACTGTCGTTACTTCGCCAACCTGCGATGCACCGCCATAAATTTCTCCACGCGCGCCGCGTCCACCGCCCGCGCCCAATGCCCGCCCGCTTTGAACTCCGATCCGATGATGAAACCGTCCGCCGCCGCAAAAAAACTTTTCAGATTCGCCGCCGTCACGCCAGAGCCGAGATACACGGGCAACTTCGTCGCGCGTTTCACCGCGAGCGCGTCGCTGCGCGTCGGCGCGCGACCCGTGGCCGTGCCGCTCACAATCACGGCGTCGCCGCGTAGGAATTCCACCGCGTGGGCCGTCTCGCCGATGTCCACGTCCGCCGTGATGGCGTGCGAGCTGTGTTTCTTTTTCACGTCCGTCCAAATTTGCACTCGCTCCGCGCCGATGTGCCGACGAAAACGCAAAAGTTCCGCCGCCGAAGATTCGATGATGCCTTCGTCCGCGACGTGCGCGAACGCGAACCCTTCCGCGCGAATAAAATCCAAACCCGCCGCGTGCGCGACCGCTACAGCTTCAACATTCGCCGCCGCGAGAATCTGCACACCGCACGGCAACTGGCTCGCGTCCTTGACCGCGCGCGCGATGACCGCCATCGCCGCGACAATCTCCGGCCCGACGTGTCCGCGCAGATATGGCGTGTCGTGCATATTTTCCAGCATCAAACCGTGCACGCCCGCCGCCCGAAAAATTTTCGCCTCGCGCAACGACTGCCGCTCAATCTCCGCGAGACTCAAGCCGTGCGCGGGCGTTCCCGGCAACGCGCCAACGTGAATCATGGCGATGACCGGCTTGGGGGAATTGAAAAGTGCGTTAGGAATGTTCATGCGGCCAAATCCTAAATCGGCAATCGGCAATCGCCAATCACTCTGTTGCCATCGCCTTTCCCGCCAGCCAGCCGGTCGTCCACGCGGCTTGGAAATTAAAACCACCCGTCACGCCATCGAGATCCAGCAGTTCGCCCGCGAAAAACAGTCCGGGGCAAACGCGGCTTTGCATCGTTTTGAAATCCACTTCGGCCAACTTCACACCGCCGCACGTCACGAACTCATCTTTGTTCAAACTCTTGCCCGCAACGGAAAATTCCGAGCGCGTGAGTTGCAGCGTGAGCGTGTGCGTTTGCGCGCGCGTGAGCTTCGACCAACGCGTGTCCGCCGCGATGCCTGCCGCAAGGACGAGTTGCTCCCACAGCCGCGCCGGCAACGGCGCGATGGGGACGTTGACGATGAGCTTCGCGCCGTTCGCTTCGCGGCGCAGGTAAATTTGCCGGGCAACTTCATCGAGCGAAAATTGCGGTAGCCAATTCACGAGCAGCGGAAATTTATAATCCAATTCATGCAGCACCCGCGCGCCCCACGCCGACAACCGCAGCACCGCCGGGCCGCTCACGCCCCAATGCGTGACCAGCAGCGAGCCACGCTCGCGCAATTTCGCCGTAGGCGCGCTCACTTCCGCGTCCACCGCCACGCCCGCGAGCGAGCGCAACCACGCCGACTCGATGTGAAACGTGAACAGCGACGGCACGGGCGCGACAAGTGTGTGGCCGAGCGACGTGGCGAATTGCGCCGCCGCCGCCGCGCGGCAACCGCCCGTCGCGAGCAACAAGCGGTCGCAGGAAAGTTTTTCACCGCTCGCCAGCGCGAGTTCAAAACTGCGCTCACCATGCGTCGCGCTCGCCACGCCGGAGTTGAGCCGCACTGCCACACCCGCTTTTTCCGCTGCGCCGAGCAGGCAGTCCACGATGGTCTGCGAGGAATCCGTCGTGGGAAACATCCGCCCGTCCGCTTCCGTTTTGAGTGTCACGCCGCGCGCCGCGAACCATTCCACCGTGTTGCGCGCGGAAAATTTCTGAAACGGCGCGAGCAACGCCCGTTCGCCGCGCGGGTAACGCGTCGCAAATTCGCGCGGCTCGAAACACGCGTGGGTGACGTTGCAACGCCCGCCGCCGGAGATGCGCACCTTGTCGAGGAATCGCGCCGTTTTCTCCAGCAGCGTGACGCACGCGCCCGCTTCTGCCGCTGCGATGGCTGCAAAAAATCCCGCCGCCCCGCCGCCCACGATAATGACCCGCTGATTCGCCATGCGCGCAAATTACTCCGTAGCCGCCGACGTGAGGAGGCGCAAATTTTGTGCGCTTGCCTCACGCAAACGACGCGAAGGACGTAACGAAAAAAGCTGCTTTGCACAGTTCCTTTGTGTCCTTCGCGTCGTTTGCGTGAGGCTTCCGTAGCCGAATGAAGATTGAATCTTCCCCTTCCCGCCCCTACGTTTTCCCACGTGAGCCTCCTCGCAAAAATGCTCGGCGTCTTCGTCGCCACCACCAACCCGCCCGCCGCCACCGTCAGCAACGCCCTCGCCGATTCGCCCGCCGCCGCGCTCGTCGCGCCCGCTGAACCCGTGGACGTGGATTATCAAAAACTGCTCGCCACCGACGACGCCGCGCATACGGAAGTGGATCGCTGGATTCGCGACAACCAAGAATTTCGCGCCAAGGGCGGCGGCGTGCCGGACGAAGAATTAAACCGCCGCATCGAGGAGCGGCTGAAATCCGTGCGGCAAGATTACGAAAACTTTCTCGCCGCCCATACCAACCACGCGCTCGCACATTTGGCTTACGGCAGCTTCCTCGATGGTATTCACGAGGAAGAGTTGAGCGTCGCGCACATGGAAAAATCCCGCGAACTCGATCCGAAAAATCCCGCCGCGTGGAACAACCTCGCCAACTACTACGGCCACCGCAGCCCGGTGAAAAAGGCCTTTGAATACTACGCCAAAGCCATCGAGCTGAATCCCTACGAGTCGGTCTACTACCACAATTTCGGCACGACCGTTTATCTTTTTCGCAAAGACGCGATGGAGCATTTCGACTTCACCGAGCAACAAGTCTACGACAAGGCGCTGGAACTTTACGCGCGCGCGATGGACTTGGATCCCGAAGATTTTCCGCTCGCGACCGATGTGGCGCAGACCTACTACGGCATCAAACCTTTCCGCGCCGAAGCCGCGCTGACTGCGTGGACCAACGCGCTGAAACTCGCTCGCGACGACGACGAACGGCAAGGCGTGGAACTGCATTTCGCCCGCGTGAAACTGAAACTAAAAAAGTTCGACAAAGTCGCCGCGCACCTCGACGCCGTGACACTGCCGCGCTACGAAGATTTGAAGGCGCGCCTCCGCCGCAACCTCATCTTCGCGCAAGAAAAACCGCTGACCAACGTCGTGCCAGACGAACCCATCCCCGCCAAACTCTGGAACACCAACGCCCTGCCGCCGCAGATTTACCGGCTGAAGTGAAGTTTGGAGTTCCGCCTTTAGGCGGCTTGGCGGTCTCGCCTGAACCGCGTAAACGCGGAACTCCAAACCCAAACTGCTCTAACCTCCCAGCGTCGTCGGGTCGGTCACGTCGCCTTTGTTGTAGTCCACGTAGGCTTCGGTGAGGTCGGCGGCATACATCACGGCAGCGGACTGGCCGAGGTTGAGGCGGATGTGCAAATCAAATTCCTTCGGCGCGGCGGCGGCGCAGAGTTGCTTGAAAGTCGCCTTGGTCGGCTGACCGCGCTTGAGGCTCCACAAAACTTTCTTCGCGCCGGGTGCGCTGTAGCCAATGTCAATTTTCTCCTCCACCACCGTCGCGGGCGAGTAGCCGATGGCGTCAATGATGCGTCCCCAATTCGGATCGCCGCCGTGCCAACTAGTTTTCACGAGCGCACTGTTCGCGACGGCGCGCGCTGCGGCATCGGCGTCTTGCATCGTCTTCGCCCCGCTCACGCGCACGGTCACGACGCGGTGAACGCCTTCGCCATCACGCACAATTTTCTTGGCGAGTTCGAGGCAAACGTGAGTGAGCGCGGCAGTAAAAGTTTTGAGTTTTGAATTTTTAATTTTTAATTTTTCATTTCCCGCCAGTCCGTTCGCCAAAACCAGCACCGTGTCGTTCGTGCTCATGTCGCCGTCCACGGTGATGCGGTTGAAGCTGTGGGCGACGGCTTCGCGCAGCGCGGCTTGCAACGCCTTCGCGTCAATCGCCGCGTCGGTCGTGATGAAGCTCAACATCGTCGCGTGGAGTCCACCGTGCGGCAACGCCGCCGGTCGCGCGCCGGTCGCGCTCATGCCGGGCTGGATCATCCCCGCGCCTTTGCAAATACCGCCGATGCGGACGCGCTGGCTGCCGAGCGTGAATTCGATGGCGACCTGTTTGTCGCGCGAATCACTGGTCATGATGGCTTCGGCGGCTTCGTTCGCTTGCGCGAGTTCGTGGCCGAGCAGTTGCGCGGCGTGGAAAATTCCGCGTTTCACATTCGCCATCGGCATCGTCACGCCGATGCGCCCGGTGCTGGCGACCAACACTTGCGCGTCCGGCAAATGCAATTGCTGCGCGAGCGTGGCGGTCATGGCGCGGGCGTCCTTCATGCCCTGTTTGCCGGTGCAGGCGTTGGCGTTGCCGCTGTTCACGACAATGGCTTGGGCAACGCCGCGCTTCACACGCTCCACGCACAGCTTCACGGGCGCGGCGCAAACTTGATTCGTGGTGAACATCCCCGCGACGGTCGCTGGCACTTCGGAAACGATCAGTGCAAGGTCGCGCTTGGGACCTTTGTTGGAACCTTTGCCCGTGCCGAGGCGTTTGATGTCGCAAAAAACTCCGCTGGCGAGAAAGCCCTGCGGCGCGACGATGGAACCGGCGATTTCCTGAAACACTTTTTTGCTCATGCGGCGGTGAATGTGCGGACGCGCCGGGGAGTTTTCAAATGGAAAACTTTTTGGCCGGAGTTTTTGGCCGCAGATTTTCGCAGCGGAACGCAGTTAAAAACGAAACCGCCGCCGACTCGCGGCGGCGGCGGGTGGAAAAATTATTTCAACGCCGACCATTCGTGCCGCGTTGGATGGCGTCGCCGATGACGCGACGCACATCTTCGGCGTTGTGAATTTGCGGCGGGACAAACTGCGGCTGCTGCCGCACGGGCGTGGCTGGCTGCATGACCGGCTCGGCTTGGCGCACGGGCTGCGGACGCACCGACGGTTCATACGCGCGCACGGGCGACTGGTAAGTTTGCACCGGCGCGGGCTGCGATTGTGGCGGTTGGCGCACGACGGGTTCGGACTGCGGTTGCGCGCGGACAATCGGCGCGGGCTGTGCAACCGGCTGCGCCCCGGGCGGCGTGTAATTGCGCGTGGGCAAATTCAAATTGGGATGTTGCTGGCGGAAATTTTCTGCCGCCGCTTGCCAGTTCTGCACAGCGGTCGCCGCCGGAGTGCTGGGTTGAACTGCGGTTTGCACGACGGGCTGAAACGTCGGTTGCGCGACCGGCTCGACCATGACTTGTTGGTGGCGAACGGGCGCGAGGTTCTGGTAATGAATAGGCGCGGGCGACGCTTTCACCGGCAGCGACGCAGGCTGCGTGATGACGGGCGCAGCGACGGAGGCTGCGGGCGTTTCAAGCTGCGGCGTGGCGCGCACGGGCAAGTTGGGGCGTGTGGCCGGCCAATTTTGCAGACGCGGATTTTTCACGGACGGTGTCACGACGGCGGGCGCAACGACGGGCGCAATCGCCGGAGTCTGCGGCGCGAAGGTCGGCGGATGTGCGACGGGCGCGGCGAGCGGTTGCACGACGGCAGGCGTCACGGCGGCAGCGGTCACCGCCGGTTGGCGCATGAAATCTTGGTGGCCGCGCGGGTTGGCGAAGTGCGGTGCGAGCGCAGGATTTTGCGCGGCCACCGCGCTGGCAGGCACGGACGGCGACGCGAGACCTTGATTGATGACGGTGTTGTTATTGCCCGTGACGTAGTTGTTGACGACCGTGGTGTTGTTGATGATTTGCGTATTGTTCGCCACCGGCACGGCGTGGTTCTGCGGGCGGTCGTGGCCGAAATGATTGCGCGGCACGAACGTGAAACATTCTGCGCCCAGATCAAAACCGAAACTCACGCTGACATTTTCGTTGCGGTAAGTGAAGCCCACGCCGGGGCGGTAGCAAGCGGTTGGCGGCAACGGCGCCCAGCCGCAATAATCCGCCGAGTCGCGCCAACTCACCCACGCCGGTCCCCAACTCGTGTCGGGAACCCAGCACCAGCCGCGCCGCGCGTGGTGAAACCAGCGGCCATAATGAAACGTCGCGCCCCACGAATAATCCGATTCCCAATACCAGCCGCAGCTCGTGTAGCTCCAGTGACCGCGATCGCAATACGGACGCCAGTCGGGTTGCTGCACCACCACGGCGGGTTGCCAGCAACGACCGTAACCGTCCACTTCAATCCACGAACCGTAGGGCGAAAGGTTTTCGTAAAAATAATTCACGCTCACCGGTGCTGGTTCTTGCACGACGATGACCGTCGTCGGCTCCGGCGCGGCGGCTGGTTGTTGCACAACGACCGTGGACACGGACGCCGGTTGCGCGCTGGCGGACACACCGAGTTCGCGATCGTGGCGGAGCATGGCGTCGAGCACGGTTTCGGAAACGCCCACGTCGTTGAGATAAATAATTTCCGTCGCCCCGAGCGCGAACGGCGTGCGCGTGTTCTGCACGAAGGTGAGCATGAGCCGCTCGCTCACGCCGGACTTGGCGAGCTGCGCGATGTCGGCGACGTTGCGCGAGATGACGGGCGGCGCGAGGGGTTTTTGCGGCGGCAACCCTTGCGGTTCCACGGCGGCGACGGGCGCAGGCGCGGGCTGAATCACTTCGGGCTGCGGCTGGAACAACGTCGGGCTGCTGCTCGGTGCGTCGGCACTGGCACTGGCGGAATCGGAACTGCATCCCGCCACGGCGACGAGGCCGACGGCGAGCAGCAAAGTCAAAGGGCGAAGCTGGTTTAGTTTCATGGGAGTTCGGACGGACGGACGGCAGGCCATATTCAAACGGAATATTCGCCACCGGCCAAACTAGTTTTTGCTTTTTCAAACGCGACGGCTAGAGTCTGCGCCACAAGGAGCCATTGATTATGAAACTGAAGCCGACTATTGCTTTACTCACCACCGTTCTCACTTTGACCGCTGCGCAAAGTATTTTTGCGTGGGATTACGAAGGCCATCGCGCGGTCAACCAAATTGCGCTGGCGGCGTTGCCGACGAATTTTCCGGCGTTCGTGTTCACGCCGGAGGCGCGCGAACGCGTGGCGTTCCTCGCGGGCGAGGCCGACCGCTGGCGCAATACGCAGGACGCCACGTTCCAGCACGTCAACGAGCCGGATCATTTTCTCGATGTAGATTTTCTCGCGGGCTTTGGCTTCAACGCGACGAACACGCCGGCGTTCCGTTACGATTTCATCACGGCGCTCGCGGTGGCGCGCACGAAAAACGCCGACCTCGAACCGCACGTCAATGTGGAGAAGGATGTGAAGCACACGCAGCAGTTCTTCGGTTTCTTGCCGTGGGCGATCAATGAAAATTATTCCAAACTCAAGGCGGAGTTTTCTTATCTCAAGACGTTCGAGCAAAACGGCGGCACACCGGACGAAATCAAGAACGCGCAAGCGGACATTCTCTACACGATGGGACAGATGGGGCATTACGTGGGCGACAGCTCGCAGCCGTTGCACGCGACGAAGCATCATCACGGTTGGGTGGGCGAGAATCCGCAGGGCTACCAAACCAAGACGAGTTTTCACGGCTGGATTGACGGCGGGTATTTCGCCAAGACGAAGTTGGACGCAAAAGTGGATTTGTTGCCGCTCGTCAAACCCGCGCAGGAAATCACGGGCGCAAACTCCGGCAACTTGGGCATTTTCCAGCCCGTGATGCATTTCATCGCCGACACCGGCAAGCTCGTCGTGCCGCTCTACGAACTGGAAAAGGCGGGCAAGTTGAGTGGCGACGGCACGGTGGGGCTGGAGGGCAAGGCGTTCATGCATGAACAGCTTTTGCGAGGCGGCCAATTCCTCGGCGACATCTGGCTCACGGCCTACACGACTGCGCCGGAAGATAGTTTCCTCAAAGGACAACTCACGAAGCGAGCGAAAGCAGCGGCGGAAAAAGCGGCAGAGCCGAAGGCGGCTGCCGAACCCAAAGCGGTCGAAGCGAAGTGAACTCGTGGTGCGTGGTGCGTGAACTTGGTTCGTGAGCGCCGCGCAAATCGTCACGCACCACGCACCATTTTTAATTCTTCGGCAACTTCGCGTCCACCAGTTGGCAGAGGACGTGGAACAGCAGCTTGTGCGCTTCTTGAATCCGCGCGGTATTCGCGCCGGTCGCAATCATCTCGATGTCGGCGATGTCCTTCGTGTAGCCGCCGTCGCGGCCGAGGAACGCCACGGTGACGAGGCCTTTGCGCTTCGCTTCTTCGAGCGCGCGCACGACGTTCTTGGATTTGCCGCTCGTGGTGAACGCCACCAGCACGTCGCCAGCGTTGCCCAAACCCCAGATTTGCCGCGCGAAAATTTCGTCCGCGTGATAGTCATTGCACACGGCGGTCATGAACTCGCCGTTGGCCGTCAGTGAAATCGCGGGATACGGGCGGCGATCTTCCATGAAGCGACAAAGAAATTCCGTGGCCATGTGCGTGGCATCGCTCGCGCTGCCGCCGTTGCCGCACACGAGCAGCTTGCGTCCCGCGAGCAGCGCGTCGGTGAGGATGGCGGCGGCGCGGGTGAGCGCGGGTTCGTGGACGGTCAACGCGCGCAACGTGGCGCAGGAATCTTCAATGGACGCTTGGAGCAATGACATGGGCGGGAAGTTAATTTTGCAACGCAGCAAAGAAAAGGTTAAACCCAACTTCACACTGGCACACAGGCCGTCCAGCAGTCTTGACCGAAGTGCGCTTTGAATTTTTCCAACGCAACTTCCGCCACGCCTGCATTGACAAACAACGCAAAGGTCGTCGAGCCGCTCCCGGACATGAGTGCGACGGACGCGCCGTGTTCGCGCAGAAAATCTTGGTAGAGCCGCAGCACAGGGAACTTGTCCAGCGCGGGGGCTTCGAGCGAGTTGTAGAAATATTTTCCGGCGGTAGCCAAGTCGCGCTGCTGCAACTGCGCGACGAGTTCGCGGGCGCGACCGGCATGGCCGTTCAGCGCGGCGGGAAAATTCGCCAACGTCTTGTAAGCCCACGCCGTTGAGATGCCGAAGCCGGGGCGCACCAGCGCGAACGTCGCGCCCGCGAGCGCGGGAAAATGCGCGAGCGATTTCACGCTTTCGCCGCGTCCGGTGGCGAGCGCGGGGCGGTCTTGGAGAAAAAAATTCACGTCGGAACCGAGCGTGGCCGCGAGCGCATCGAGTCGCGCGGGGGCGAGGGGCGAGCCGAAAAGCTCGTTGAGACCAAGCAGCGTAGTGGCGGCGTTGCCGCTGCCGCCGCCGAGCCCGGCGGCCATCGGAATGATTTTCTCCAAATGAATTTTGACGCCATCAGAAATGTTTGCCGCAGCGAGAAAACCGGTAGCGGCGCGGTGAACCAAATTGCTGGCGTCCACGGCGAGCGTGGCGTCGCTGCAAGTGAGTTGGAGTCCGCCGCCGCTGCGGGCGAATGCGAGTCGGTCACAGAGATTGACCGGGTGAAAAATGGTTTCGAGTTCGTGGAATCCGTCCGCGCGCTGGCCGAGGATGTTGAGCAGGAGATTTACTTTGCAGGGCGATTTTTTTTGGAGCGTGGTCATCGGCGCGGATTTTTTAACCGCGCCGCCCGCGAAATACACGAACAAAGTGGGCGTGCCGCGGCGGAAGTTTGCTTTACCCGTCGCCGCTCGTGCCTAGACTCCGCGCATGGTCGTGCTGCAAAACAGTCCGTTGTTCTGCCAACTCGCCGAAGGTGAGTTGCGGCGGTTGCGCGAAGCTACGCAGACGCGCCGCTTCCCGCGCGGCGCGGAAATCTTCAAGCAAGGCGACACCGGCGACGGGCTTTTGCTCGTGAAATCCGGGCTGGTCAACATCGTCGGCGCGGTCACGGGCAATCAGCGTTACGTTTTTGCGCGCATTGGTGCGGGCGATTTTTTTGGCGAGATGGCGGTGCTAGAGGACAAGCCACGTTCCGCCACCGCACTCGCGGCGGAGGACACGGAAATTTATTTTATCCCGCGCGACGTGATGCTCGCATTGGTGGAACGGTCGCCGCAAATCTCGTTGAAGCTGCTGCGGGAAATCAGTTCGCGGCTGCGCGAGTTCAACCAGCAATACGTCCGCGAAGTGTTGCAAGCCGAGCGGCTCGCGGCGGTGGGCAAGTTTGCGCGCTCCATCGTGCACGACCTGAAAAATCCGCTGAACATCATCGGCCTCTCCGCCGATATTGCGAATATGCCGGGCGTGCCGGAAGACAAGCGCATGGAAGCGAATTTATTTATCCGCAAACAAGTCGTCCGCATCAACGATATGATCAGCGAAATCATGGAATTCACGCAGAGCGCGGGATCCGTGACGGATTTGAAGCCGACGGACTACGCGACGTTCGTCCGCGCGCTGCTCGAAGAGATGCAGATGGAGTTCGACATGAAAAAAGTTTCGCTCACGTTCGCGCAGGAGCCGCCCGCCGTGACGCTCCCGCTGAACACCAAACGACTGAAGCATCTTTTCCACAACCTCATCAACAACGCCGTGCAAATGCTGCCCAAGGGCGGACAACTCACGTTTCATTTCCGCGTGACCGACTGCGAAGTTGTGACGGAATTGGAAGACAGTGGGCCAGGCATTGCACCGGAAATTGCGGC
>JBJOPC010000011.1:0-7598 GCA_046050965.1 Verrucomicrobiota bacterium
ATTTGTGGAATGATTTTGTTGAAATATCGCAAACGGTATTTGCTCCTCTTGAAAAGAAATTCGGTTTCCGAAGATTGCCACCGAAAGAACCGTTCGTGAACTACGAGTCTTCTTGTCTGCAAATAAGGCTTTTCTATGCCGACACCAGAGAAGGCAAGGGTGAATTGGACATGGCGATTCGCCGATTGATTGATGTCGGAACGCAAAAAAAGTCCACGCACGTTTCGGGGCTAATGGCGATTTATGACCCTGTGGCATGGGAAAACCATTCAATGTCGTTCGCAACTGACAGACAATCTTTGGAGTCTGTATTGTTGGCGACAAGAGAAAATCTTTTCAAATATGGGGCTTCTCTTCTTGCCGGAGATTTGAGTGATTTGGACAAATTGGATTGTCTCGAAAAGGCTTTGGAAAAAGAGTTAGGGAAACACAGAGGCGGTGACTACAAGAGCATAGTTAAACAGGGCGTCCTGAATTTTTTCCACGCAAATTCCTAAATTCACTTTTCCATTTCCAGCGCCGTAGGCGCGCCATCTTTGTAGAAACCCAGCGCCTAGAATTTCAACCCCGCTCTGGCGGGGGACATCTTCCGCCTATGCCGCCCCTGACGGGGCTTTTTCATTTTGTAAATTGGTTTTCTACAAATACACCGCGCCTCTGGCGCTCCCGAATTTGTCGCGAAGCGACACCGGAAATTAGCCAGACACGAAGTGTCTGGTATCGTCCCGCAAATTCATGCGTCCTGAAGGGACGCTGGATTCCACCGTCCCGCCGGGACGTTTGATTCTGTGAACGATAAACCCGGCACAATGTGCCGGGCTAATTTCCTCCGTCGCTTCGCGACAAAACTCCACGCGCCGAATCCCAACGGGATTCCGTCCCTTACCTGGACCAATGTGCGACAACGCTACTGGCTTCACGGATTTAAGCGCACATGGCCGGGCAGGGGCGGGAGTTCGGTGAGGGGGAGTTCAAAGATGCCGCCGCTGGTCTCGCAGAAACCGGCGCGGCGCAAAAAGTTTTTCGCCGGTTCGTTACGCGAGCCGTCCACGAAGGGTGCGCGGAGAATTTTCGCACCGCCGTCGCGGGCGTGGCGCGCGAGGGTGTGCAGCAACGCTTCCTCCACGCCGCGACCGAGCGCGCGGCAGCTCACGAACAGCGCGTCAAGCGTGTAGCCCACGGCGGAAGAACTGCCGACCACACCGCCAATCAAACCGTAGTCGCCGAATTTGTCGCGCGCGGAAATCGTCCAGACTTCGTGCGTGGCGGCGAGCGTTTGAATTTCGGCGAGCGAGCGGCGGTGGAGCGTGGTGTTGAACTGGTTCGTCTTGAGTGAGAGTTGTGATACGCGCGGCAAATCGTAGGCTTGCGCGCGGCGGATTTCCACGACGAGTTCGAGCGAGCGCAGGTAAGTTTCCAAGTCCGCCGTGCCGCGCGCTTGCTGGCGGGCGGCATCGTGCTGCATGAATTCGCTGCGCGACTCGTCTTCGCTGGTCGCGCCCGCGCCGTCGAAGAGCCAGAGTTTGGCGAGTGCGGTGGCGAAGTGTGCGGCATCGCCGGGCAGCACGGTCACGCCGGGACAATGCGCGGCGACTTCGAGGCGCTCGGCTTCGTTGTCGTCGAGGAACACGCAGGCGTCGAGACCGAGATTTAATTCGGCGGCGAGCGCGCGGAGGTTTTCGGACTTGGGCTGCCAGTTGATTTTTGCGCCGACAAAATCTTCGCGGCGCAAAATCATTTCTTTGTGTTCAGCGAATACGCGCCACACGTCGTCGGGCAAATTTTTACTGGCGAGCGCGAGCAAGACGCCGTGCTGGCGCAATTCGCGCAAGGCCGTTTGCAGCGCGCGGAACGGGGCGTCCACGGTCACGCCCGCCGCGCCGTCTTCGCCCACGACGCCGCGCCAGAGCGTGCCGTCGCAGTCCACGACGATGAGTTTTTTGGGCGCGACGCGCGACGCGCGGACGACGCGGGCGAGCGCGATGCTGAGGCGTTGGTAGACGGCGGGCGTGTAGGGCGTGCTGGCGGCGTTGGCCATTTGCGAATCGCGCGCCGCGGCGTGGCCGAGTTCGGCAATGATTTCGGCGAACGGCAAAATTTCGACGCGCGGAATCGCGGCGAGTTGTTCGCGCCACCACGTGGTGTATGGAGTTCCGCCTTTAGGCGGCTCCGGAACCGCCTGAAGGCGGAACTCCAAGCGAGGAAAAAGTTCCGGCGGCAAATCGGCGACGACGAGTTGGCTGGTGGTGTGCGCGGCGAAGGTTTTGAGCGCGGACAAAATTGGTTCGGCGGCAATTTTCCCGCCGGGCAAATCTTCGGGGCGCGCGAGGACGACGTTGATTCCCGATTTATTTTTCGCAAACAAACTGTCGGGCGCGAGGAGGGTCTGCGGGATTTGGTTGAAGTCGGCGAACTGGATTTCCACGTCGAGACCGAAGGCGCGCGTCCAGAGTTTGAGCGCGTCGGCGAGCGGTTGGGCGACGAAGGTGGCGGCGATGCAAACCTGGAGATGGGAGATGGGAGATGGGAGTTGGGAGGGCTGGCTGGCCAAGTGGGCGGTGGCGGCGGCAGGGTCGAGGAGGGGGAGGAGTTCGGGGTTGGCGGTGGCGGCGGGAGTCTTGGGCGTGGGAGGAATATTTTCTATCGCAGCAGCGACGGCGGCGACGGAGTTGAGGGCGAAGGTTTGCGTGGGCGTGAGTTGGACGCCGTGTTGTGAATGGATGGCCGCGCCGATGGCCATTTTGCCGAGCGAATCCCACTCGCGGACATTGGTGGGCGAGCTGGTGGCGGAGATTTTTTCAGCGGGAACTTCCAGCGCGCGGGCGATGAGGGCGAGAGTGTCGGAGGGAAATTTTTTTTCAGCAGGAATAATTTCGGCGGCGGCAGCGTCGCGGAGGTAGTGGAAGACGGCGGGGTTGCCGCCCCAGACTTGGCCGGGCGGAATCTGCGTGTAGGCGAGCACATGGCTGAACGATTCGACGATGGATCGCGCGCCGACGGTGACGCCGAGTTCCACGAGGGTGTCGCCGCCGATGACAGACTCGTTGCCAAGGCGGATGGGCGCAGTCTGGAAAATCATGCGCCCGTCGGCAGTGCGCGCGGCGTTGTGGGCGACGAGGCGCGTGCCTTCGCCGAGGATGACGTGCGACCCGATGAAAGTGAGGTCGGGATCAATCACGCCCGGCACCAGCAGCGCGGTGCGGTGACAATGGAAATGCGTCGCCGTCGCCCGGAACACGAGCCAGCGCAGGCCGGGAAAGCGCACGAAGAACGAGGTGAGCGGCAGTGATTGGATGAATGCCGTGCGGATGTAGAGGCGCAGGGTGATGAGCAACGCAATGCCTTCGCGACGTGGACTGACGCCTTCTTCGTAGCGGTGTGGCTTGCGGAAAAAACGGCGGAGGAACCGCGTCTCCAGCGCGCAGAACGCGAGGTGCGTGGTGAGCCAAAGAAAATAAATCGCCGGCGAAACCATGACCCAGAAGAGGGCATCACGTTTGTAAAAAATGCTGTGGCGCGCGAGCCAGACGAGCAGGGCGGCCGTGCCGAGCGGACGGAGCAAACCTTCGTCGAGCGCAGCGAAGAGGGTGGCGAGGCTGATTTCAGCGCGTGGTTTGGGCGTGGGTTTGGTCACATGGAAAGTTAAGCGGCGAACGCGCTGGGACGCCACGCAAAATTCCCGTGCGCTGCGCCCGGTGCGTTCGCCAAGGTTTCCCTTGGCTCGCGTTCGTTGGTTTCCGCGCGCAGTTTGGACTGCCCACGGCACGGGGCTTTCATGCAAGATTTCGTTGACCAGCGGCGGAACGCGTAGATTATTGCAGCAGCAATCCATTTGGCGACGAACCCTCCGCGACGCCGCAACAAATAAATTGTCATCGTGAGAACATTACTCGTCCTAGCCGAACATCCTGAACTCGCGGAATCCATCCGCGCCGCGCTCAACCCCGGCGAATTCCGCGTCGTCCACCGTCTCTCACTCGAAGAAGCCGAGCCGCTGCTCGTCCACGGCCTCGTCCACGCGTGCGTGCTGGACATGGACGCCGTCGGTGCGCAGGCGATTTGGATGATTGAGAAAATCCATCGTCGTCTCGCCAGACTGCCGCTCATCATTTACAGCTCGCAGAAAACGTGGGAATGGGAAGAGGAAGCGTATCTCAAAGGCGTCAGTCACATCCTCAATAAGCCCGTTCGCCCGCGTATGCTCAGCACCGTGCTCGCGCGTTTGTGGAATTCGGCTGCGCCTGCCGTCGTCGCCAAATCCAATGCCCTCGTCGCCGACGCATCGGTGAACGTCGGCGAAAATAATCCGCGCGCCGTCAATGCCCACCAGACGTGGGAAGTGCTCCGTGATTTTTCCGCCATCCTCACGCACTCACTTGATGCCGACGCGATGCTGCTGCAATTTCTCCTGATGCTCCGCGAGATTCTCGGCGTGAACCGCGCCGCGATTTTCCTGCGCCCGGCGGTCACCACGTTCGGCAGCACGGCGGAAGAAGGTCGGCGTTTGCGCTCTGCTAGCGCAGTCGGCTTGCAAGCTGGCTTGCTTGACCACCTCGAACTCTCGCTCGAAGTCGGCATCGGCGGGCAACTGCTGCGTTCCGGCCGGATTCTCCGCCGCAACAGCGATGACGCGCGCACTGATGTCGAAACGCAAAAAGAATTTGAACTACTCGGGGTGCAAGTTGCCATTCCCGTGTTAGATCGCGAAAACTTAATTGGCGTCGCCGTCTTTGATGGCCGCGTCACCGGCGAACCGCTCACGAACAATGAACTGGAATTGATTTTCCATCTGCTCGAACAGCTCGGCCTCGCGATTAAGAACATTCGCCTGCACGACCAGATTTCCGCGAACAACGATATGATGGGCGACGTGCTGCGCGAGTTGAGCAGCGCGTGCGTCGTCGTCAGCCGCGACCTTGGCATCCTGCACGCGAACAAAGCCGCGCGCCGTTTGTTCGGCCAGCGCGGGCAGCGTTCCGGCGATTTGGAATTCACCGACCTCCCACAGTTACTCGGCGGCAAAGTTTATCAAGTGCTCAAGACGGGCACGGCCGTGGACACCTTCCGTTTTGAACCCGCGACGGATGTTCGCAAACGGATTTTCAGCATCAACGTCCTGCCGTTCCAGCGCCAAGGTTCCGCGTTGCCCAACGCCGCGCTGCTCGTCGTCGAAGACCTCACGCAGAGCGAGGCGCTCCGCAAACTCGAACTCGAAGCCGAGAACCTTCGCCTCGTCCGCAACATGGCCGACCGCATCGCCCACGAAGTCGGCAACGCCCTCGTGCCGCTTTCCACGCACCAGCAATTGCTCGCCGATCGCTACCAAGACCCGGAGTTCCGCGCCTCGCTCGACATCGCGCTGGCCGACGGCGTGAAAAGAATTTCCCGGCTCATCAACCAGATGCGTTACCTCGCTCGCGAAGGCGTGGTCAGCACCGAAAATTTCCCGCTCACCAAAGTTATTCAGGAAGCCTACGAGGAAGCGCAGAAATATTGCCCGTCCAAAAACACCAAACTCAAGTGCGACGATGGCGGCAAACCGTTGTTCCTCACCGGCGACCGCACCGCGCTGCGCCACGCTTTGGCCGAAGTCATCCTCAACGCGCTGCAAGCAAACCCCGCCAAACCGGAAATCGCCGTGCGCATGGTCGAGGCCGCCGTCAAAGACGTGGCCGGCTTGAGCATCGAGATTACCGACAACGGCGCGGGCTTCGCGCCCGAAACCGTCAAGCAAGCCACCGAACCCTTCTTCACCACGCGCAACGTCGGCCTCGGCCTTGGCCTGACCGTCACGCAAAAAATCCTCGCGACCCACAGCGGCACGATGGAAATCATCCCCGCCACCGACGGCCACACCGGCCTCGTGCGCCTCTCGCTCCCGTTGGAGCAATCGCAAGAGCCGCAATTCCAACGCTCGGAAACCCTCGGCAAACCGCTGGCGAAGTAATTCGCAGGCTTACTCCCCCATTTCAGCAAGCACATTTACCGTCTTCCAATTGCGCGTTGTGGCTTGAACGGAGAGTTTTTTTTCAATCGCGGCGTTGGACAATTTGGTGCTGCCGTAGCCAGCCGGGAAACAAAGATAAATCTCTCGGCTACAGACATGAAACCATTCGGACTTTGTGGCCAACCCCGCCAACGTTTTTTCCGCCGCCGCCGGAGCTTGGTTCGACAGAAAGGTGACGTGCAGCTTTGATTCATCCGCACTCGCAGTTTTCAAAAACGGATTCGCCGCCACGACCGCTGCCATTTCGTCCGCCGTTCGGATCAGCGCCGGGACGGGAAATCCAAAATCGCGCAAAATTTTATCCGCAATCTTTTTCGCCAGCGCGTCCGCAGATTGCTTCGCCGTTTTGAAAACCACATTGCCGCTTTGGATGTAAGTCTGCACGTCCACCAAACCCAACTCCGCCAGCACCGCGCGCAGCCGCTCCATCTTGATGAGCTTCTGCCCGCTCACATTAATTCCGCGCAGCATGGCGATGTAAATTGGCATGGGTAAGTGTTCGCCCAGACGGCACCGGCGCGCAGCCTGGTGGCGTCAGACCTCAAGCGCGGGCAGCCCGTCAATGCTCCTTTGATTTTTTTCGCGGCGGTATACGCGGATACCTTCCCCGCCTTTCGTTTCCGCCCATTTGTCCAGCGTGTCGCGGTGGTTGCGATAGTCAAAGAACGGCACGGAAAATCCACAGGAAACGGAAACACGGCTGACGGCAATCCGCACGACGGCGCGGACACCGGGATTGGCGGGGAAGTGCGCGGCCAGCGTCGCAAACTCTGCGTGCGTCGGCTCAATCACTTCACCGCGACCGTGCAACCGGACAATTTGCGGCGGGCCGTCGAAGGCGCAGAACATGATGACGATGCGGCCATTGTCCTTGAGATGCGCCGCCGTTTCCGCGCCGCTGCCGGTGTAGTCGAGATAGGCGACGGAGAGCGGATCCAAAATTTTGAAAGCCTCGCCGCCCTTCGGCGAACAGTTGACGTGACCGTTCGCGGCGAGCGGCGCGGTGGCGACAAAGAAAATTTTCTGGCGTGAAATCCAGTCTGCAAGCTCCGGCGTGATGTATTCAATCCGTTTGCTCATGTTTAGAGTTACACCCGGCAATATGCCGCCAGCCCCTGCAAGCCGCCCTCGCGCCCAAAGCCGCTTTCCTTGTAGCCGCCGAACGGACTCGTCGGGTCGAACTTGTTGTAGGTGTTCGCCCACACAACGCCCGCACGGAGCTTGTTGACCATCTTGAAAATCTTGCTGCCCTTGTCCGTCCACACTCCCGCGCTCAAACCGTAGGGAATATTATTCGCGCGCTCGAACGCTTCTTCGGGCGTCCGAAAAGTCATCACGCTCAAAACTGGTCCAAAAATTTCCTCCGACGCCACGCGATGCGCGTGCGTGACGCCCGTGAGAAACGACGGTGCAAACCAATATCCTTTTGCCGGAAGCGTGCACTGCGTCTGCGTCAACTCCGCGCCTTCGTCCACGCCGCTTTGCACCAGCTCGCGGATTTTTTCGAGCTGCGGCCGCGAATTGATCGCGCCGATGTCGGTGTTCTTGTCGAGCGGATTGCCGACGCGCAACGTCTGGATGCGGTCGCGCA
>JBJOPC010000012.1:0-2780 GCA_046050965.1 Verrucomicrobiota bacterium
CGTCACGACCACGCCGACCTGCTCGAACTCCTGGAACATTCCCGGCACGCGCGCGAACAGCGAGTAAGTGCCGGGACGGACTTTCGGGATGGAGAAATTTCCGTTCGAGTCGGCACGCGTCCAGAACTCGTAACCCTTCGACTGCAACTGCCAATAAACCCCGGCGTCGGGCGCGAGCACCATGAGCGCGTTGCTCGTGGTCTGACCGGTGGCGATGGTGAGTTTGCCGCTCACCGTGCCGCGCGTACGCGGGTAGGTCGCCTCGGTTTCGCGCACCCACGAGTAAGGCCATGAGGAAATTTCGGTCGCGGAACGGGCGAGCGCGGCTTGGTATTGCTGCGTGTGGTTCGTGCCGGTGGTGGTGCAGACGTAATACGGGCCGTAAATCTTTTCCCACGTCTCGTCAGCGTCGAGGCCAATGCCCGCGCCACCGGAGTGGCCGCCCTGGATTTCCCATAGCTCGGAGTAGAGCTGGATCGTGCCGTGCGTCGGGCCGCCGTTAAAATATTCGCGGCTCGGCCACATCATCCACAGGCCGTTCGTCTCGTTGGCCATGCCCTGCAACGTGTGGTTCTCCAATATTTCGCTCCAGTCGTATTTTGAGAAGACGGCGACGGTGTTGGATTTGTCGCGGCCGAACATGGCGTTGGTGACGGCCACGACGACGTTGCTCGTGATGCCGTTCGTGAACGTGGGCACGGTAAACGTATTCGTGCGCGGCAGCACCCACGCGGAATCGTAGATGGCATTCGTCATCCAAGAACCGGGCTGCACGTAGCCGGTGTCGTTGGTGTTGACGTAGCGCCAGAAGAACGAATCGGTCGTGCGGATGATCATGCGCATCTGGCCGATGCCCGTCTGCGGGCGACCGACTCCGTGGCGCAAAATCGCGTAGGTGTAGAAGCCGTTGTCGCCGGACGCCATGCGGTAATGGATTTCCAGATCGAGCGCGCCCGTCGGCCAACCGCTGGGCTGGCCGAAATTCGGGTTGCGGAACTTCACCTCGACCTCGCTCGCGGTGTTCGTGACGACGGAGTAGGTCACCGGCGAGGGGAACAAAAAGAAATTGCTCGTGTTGCCGCCCAACGTGGCGTCGAAATTCGCGTCGAAGTTCATATAGCCCTTGCCGGACGACGAGCCGCTGACGAACGACGGCCCGGTCGCGCCGCGCAGGTCATAGACGAGCGAGTTGCTTATGGCGACGGTGATGGAACAGAGACCGTTCGAGAGCACGGCGCAACCGGAGGAGTTCGTGGTGAACAGGACGCTGGCGGCGGCGGGCTTTGGTTCAAAGAAAACAAGCGCGGCTGCAAACAGAAATGCGACGAGCGCCACAACTACGGGACGAGTCGGCGCGCAAGGGCGGGACGGATGGTTCACAACGGGGTTCAACGCCGAAAGATTAACCGTGGGAAGGCGTTTTTTCAACCCAAAGTTCCCCGCCCCGAACTACGGCACGAGCACGGAGAAAAACGTCGCGGGTGTGTTTGTATCCACTGTGACGACCTCCGTGAAACCGCCGCTGGCGTCGAACTGGTTCGTCCAGATGCGCGTCCAGTTGGACAGCGGCAGCGCGACGTTCGTGGAACTCACGACGTAGAAGGTCATACCGGAAATCCCGTTGCTGCCGTTGAACACAATGTTCGTGCCGGAGAGAGTGATGTTCCGCAACTGCGGGGGCGGCACGGTGAAGACGGACAGCGTGCCGTTCGTGTTCAACGCGTTCGTGTTCCACGCAAGGCCGGCGGTGAGCGCGGGCAGCGACACGGAACTGAACGTGCCGCTGTAGCTCGCGGCGCTGAACAGTTTGAAACTGTCGCCCGACGCCAGCGTGCCGGCGAGGTTGCTCACGACGAGCGCGCCACCGTTGGCGAGTGCGCCGGTGATTTTTGCGACGTCGTTCGTCTTCGGCGATTTGGTGATCTCAAAAACATTCGTGCAGCCCGCCGAAAGTGTGACGTAGTTGCTGAACGTGAGCGTGCCGATGCCGTTCGTGCCGGGCGAAAGTTTCGCGCCGCTCGCGAGGATGAACCCACCGCTCACCGCGCCGTTGCCGGAAATCATCTTGCCGTTCGCGAGAGTCATCGCGCTGCCGGTGCGCCCGCTCACATCGAACAGCGTGCCCGCGTTCACGACGATGTTCGCGGAATTCGCGATCGAGCCAGTCCCGGCCAGCGCGAGCGTGCCGGTCTCGATGGTCGTCGTGCCGGTGTAGGTGTGGGACTTGTTCAACGTGAGTTTGCCAGCGCCCCGCTTGTTGAGATTGCCCGTGCCGCTGATGATGTTGAAGTTCGTGTCGGCGATGGAGTCGCTGCGGTTGAAGGCGAGCGTGCCGTTGTCCGTGATGGTGTTCGTGCCGATGACGCCCGCCGTGCCGCCGCTGCCGATTTGCAACGTGCCGCCGCTGATGGTGGTGACGCTGGCGTAGGTATTGGTGTTGCCGGTGAGCGTCCACGTGCCCGTGCCAACCTTGGTGATGGAGTTGCCGTAAATCGAACCGGCGTAGGTGGCATCGGTGTTCTTCGCGCCGACGGTCCACGCCGTGCCGCTCATTCCCGCTGCGGCAGAACCGGAAAGCGCGCCGAGCGAAACCGCCGCGTTCGCGGTGATGTGATACGCGCTGATGTGGTCGGCGAGGTTCACGCTGGCGTTGCCATAACCGTTGGCGTTGCCGATGCGGAAATCGCCGCCGCTGGCGTCCGTGCCGAGGTTGAGCTGGCCGGTGAACGCCGACCAGTTGCCGTCGAGTTCGGTGCGGACGTAATAGACGTTGAAGTTCA
>JBJOPC010000013.1:0-5196 GCA_046050965.1 Verrucomicrobiota bacterium
CTTTCGTGTGTGTGCAGTCGCGGAAATGACAGCCCGCCGCGAGCGCTTCGATTTCGGGAAATGTTTCCTTCGCACCATCGTTCGCACCCCAGAGGTGAAATTCCCTCATGCCGGGCGTGTCAATGACCACGCCGCCCTTCGGCAGAAAAATCATTTCGCGCCAGGTCGTCGTATGGCGGCCTTTGGCGTCGCTTTCGCGGACTTCAAGCGTGGGCATCAAGTCTTCACCGTAGAGCTGGTTGATGAGACTGGATTTCCCGACGCCGGAAGTGCCGATGAAAGCCACGGTGTCGCTAGGCTGAATGAGCGACGCCAATTTCTTCATGCCGCGTCCGGTGAGCGCGCAGACGGCGAGCACGAGGGCGTCGCCCGCCGCTTGCGTGGCGGCGGCAACCTTGGCGTCAATGTCGTCGCACAAATCAATTTTGTTCAGCACCACCACGGGGCGCGCGCCGCTGTCGCGACCCATGACGAGCATTCGTTCCAAGCGCGCGGCGTTGAACGAAGGGTCGGCGGCGGTGACGAGAAAAACGGTCTCGATGTTCGTGGCGAGAATTTGTGCGGCGGTGTTGCGGCCGGAAGTTTTGCGGGTGATTTGCGTAGAGCGCGGCAGCACGGCTTGAATCGCGGCCTTGTCCTCGTTCGGCACGAGCTTGATGGCGACCCAGTCGCCGACCTTCGGCAGTTTCGCGTGGTCGCGGCGCGCTTCGTGCATGAGCTTGCCAGTGATTTGCGCGGTGAGTTCCGCGGCGGTCGTCCAGACGCGATAAAAATGTTTATCCTCCACTGCGACGCGCGCGGGAATAAATCCCTTGGCAAGAAACGGCGCGAACTGTGCGTCGCGCGCAGCGTTCCAGCCCAGCTTGGTGAGGTTCGTCATCGGCGGGATAATTGAAACACAATGGACGGAAAAAAGCGCGTCAAACCAGTTCGCTCGCGGCTCATTCAATTCGGACGCGGAAAAATTCGTTCGTCGCGCCGCTAACGCTGATGCTGCGCGTCATGAAGCCATTCAGCCCCGTCAGGTTTGTGTGCGGGGCGCGGCTCGTCCACGTGGCGGGGTTCACACTGGGCGTGGATTCAATCGTGTAGTGCGCGGCACTCACGCTCGGCCAAGTGAGATTGAAAACTCCGTTCGTCAGACTGACGGCGCTCACGGACGGCGGCGGGTTGCTGATGGTGTAGGTGAACGTAGAAATCGCGCCGGGGTTGGCGACGGAACTGCCGGGCGCAAGTTGAATGACCACGGTTCTATTTTTCGGCACGCCGGTGTGAATGATAGTGAGCGGGATGTTGAACGGCGCGGGCACGAAGCCACCGTTGAAATTGATGACGCCGCCGTGCATTTTGTAATCTACGCCATATTCGGCGGTGCTGCGGTCGTCAATCGTGTAGGAAAACGACTGCGAGCCGGGCCAATTCGTCATGCCAGCGGGTAGTGTCATTACGACGGGAATGTTGACGGTCCCAGCGTTGTCGTCGCTGTTCGTGCCGCTGGAAGTGAAGCCCGTGAGCGGCATCGCGCCGGGAACATCCACAAAGAACGAGAGCGAGAGAACATCGTCCACCACAGCGTAGGGCTTGGGGAAATCCGACGTGACGGTGTAAGCCGGATTCGTCGCGATGGCGGTCAGCGTCACGAGCGAACCGTCAGCGATGTTCAATTGCCAGCCGCCGTTGGAGACGATGATGTTTTGTGTGCCATCGCTCACCGTGAGCGTGCCGTCGGTCGGGCTGTCGTAGCCGCGCCCGGCAACATACACGCCGCCGGAAACGGAACGCGTGGATCTCATGCGGGTAAAGTTCACGCCGGTGAGACCACCGGCTCCCACGTAGTTGGTGCTGGTCACAAAACCGCTGTTGTTCGTGAACGTGTAGCCCTGCCACATGGCGGTGAGCTTGTAGAAAACGTTCGTGGCGGGAACGACGATGAGATATTTCCCATCGGCAGCGGTCGTGCTAGAGCCAGCGAAGTTCGTCGCGCCGTAAGCTACGCCGGAAAGAAAATTGTTCACGATCGCGCCGGCGAGCGGGTTGCCAAGTTCGTCTTTCACGATGCCAGCGAGCGTGACGGGCGCGGGCAGGCCGTTGGTGATCGTCACGGTGGCGGACAACGTTTTCGTGTGACCCTTCATGTCGGACACGGTGCAGCGGACGTAGTTGATTCCGTTTTGAGTCCACGCGTGAAAACCATTCGTCGCAAAACGCGCATCGCCATTCACGCCGCCGAAGTCCGTGCCGCCGAGCGTTTGGTTGTCGTCGAATTCCCAGTAATACGCCAGCGCGTCGCCATCAGGATCGGAAGCAGTAGCGGTGAACGTCTGCCCAACACCCGCGCCGAGCGTGAGGTTGGTGGGCGTGAGCGAAAATGTCGGCGCTTGATTGCCGGGGAACGGCCCGAAGTTCACCACTACATCGAGCGACTCCGGCGTCGTGCCGCCTTTTTTGATCGGCGTGATGTTGAGGTTCGCGTCCGAGTAAGTGCGACCGATTTGCAACGGCGCGTCGTGCATCGTGGCGAAGGTGGAATTCACCGGGCCACGGCTGCCGGGCGTCATGTCCCACAGCACCGTCGCGCCGCTGGAGGAGCGCGGCGAATCCGCACCGTAGTGAACTTCCAATCCGCCCTGCGACCACTTGGAGTCAGGCAAATTCGTGATGGCCTGCCGGAAATCAAACCAGTAAGTGGCACTCGCGTCGCGCGCGATTCGCAGCGCGTAATTTTTCCCCGCGTCCACTGTGCCTTGGTCGAAGGCGTGGATGCGGTAAGTGCCGGAGTTCGTCGTCGTAAGAATGTTGCTCGCCGTGAGCCAGCCGAGTTCGTATTTGAAAAAAGCATTTACGTCGTGATCCGGCGCAGGCGTGGCGGTGTGCGTGAATTCTTTCCAACCCATGAGGCAATAGACATCGCCATAAGCGTTGAAAAAATAGCTGCCGGACTTCACCGGCGAATTAAAAGTGGGACGCGAGTAGCCGTTCGCGTGCTGCAAGCCGAGGCAGTGACACAGCTCGTGCGGCAGCGCGTTGAAGTAGTCGAAGCAAATCGCCGCGCGCCCACCATCCGACGCCGCACCCACTTGGCCGGGAACGTAGCCGAGTGCGATGACATCGAAATCGTAATTCGCACTTTCAAACATCGCCGCTTGGCCATTGGTTAGCCCCATCGCGCGCGCCTTTGCCCGCGCGTCATCCGCGAGCGAACCCGGCCCGCCCCATTCCGTCCATTTGGAATATGGCGTTCCCGCCAAAGTGTTCGTGTAATAATTCGTCGAGACGCCGAGATTCACAACCGGCAGGATGGTGAAATCCACCGAAAGCAGACCGTAAGACTGCTTCAGGAAGAAAGCATTAATCTCCGCCTGCGTCGTGCCGTTGGTGAAATTGTTCCAGCCAGTGAGGCCGTAGATGTCGGAATTCGTCGGCCCGTTCGCATCCGTGAAGCGCACGGGGATGACGAGGATTTTTTTGTGACCTTTCGTCCACGAGGCAATCGGCGCGGCGGTCAACTCGTGTGGTGCGCCGAACCCAATCAATCCCCACCACGCGAGCGCCAGCAGCGATTGGAGGCGAATAAAGGAGAAATTTATCTTCATGCCGTGCGGGCAAGTTAGCCCATCCGGGTTGGCGGTCAATCAGCGGAAGCATTTGTTCCCACCCGTTCGTCCGCCGCTCGGATGAAAATGCGCGCCGCAAATTCCGCCGGAATCTCGTCCAACGCGCTGCCACAAGCGGGACGGAAACAGTAGATGACGAGCTTGTCCAAACCGGGGTAGAAAAAATCCTTTGCCAATTGCGCGATGATTTCGCTGCGGAGCGGTCGCAGGGCATCGGTGAAAACCACGCCGTGCAACTCGCCCGCCGTTTCGCAGATGAACGGGTTGTGTTGCAGGAACGATTTCGTGGCGGGCGTGAGCGCGAGAATTTTCAGCGCGAACCCCGGCGCGAACCAATGCCAGAAACTGCCGGTGATGCGGTTGCCCCATTTGCGTTTGTAGTTCAGCACCCCGTCGCGCAGAAACGGTCGCGCCCGACCAGTGTGAACGCGGGGAAAATTTTGCGCGGTCAAATGCGCAAGGCAAAAATGGTAGAGCGCGCAAATCGCACCGTCGCGGGCAAGTTGCAAATCACCGTCGCGGACGCCAAACGTGGAGAGGCGCGGGACGCCGCGCTCGTGCAGCAGCATCGCGCCTGCGACGGGTTCGCTTTCGCCGCGTTTGCGCAGCAGCAACAACTCGTGCGGCGTGAACAGCGGGCGAAGTTCCGCCAGCGGATCTAGCATCGCCGCATCGCCGTGCGCGCGCCGGACGAACGGCAGGTGCATGGTGCGGTAGTAGTCACGATGGGCTTTCGCGCCGCGCTTGATTTCGACTTCGTATTGCTGACGGCGAATGCGGCGCCGGTCGGATTTCACTTTCTCGCTTTTGGCGACGCGGTCCGGGAGCGGCAGCGCGATTTCACCGTTGACCCAACCGGGAATAAAAAACCAGCCGTTGCCACCTGCCCATTCCGGTCGCGGCTGGTCGGCGGTGAGCATCAGCAACGAAGCATCTGTTTCCTGCGCGACGCTGGTTTGGAGAACGAATTTCAAATCCGCCTTACCGATCAACTGTTCAGCAGGCAAACCGGCGAACGCCAGTCCGAGCAAAAAACTTTTATTCTGCCGCTGCACCCCGCACAGCAGCGTCAACGACAACTGACTGTGCGGCTCGACACCGACAATGCGGAACAGTGGCAACTTCGTCGGACGCAGCCAGCGCGCGATAGTTGCAAGCGGGGTTTTCAAGGTGACGTTCGTCATTCCTCCACCGGCACCACGAGACTATCCATGATGTAATCCTTTCGTTCCGGCGTGTTCTTGCCCATGTAGAAATCAAAAATCTGCCCGGACTCGGCGCGCGGCGCGTATTCCACTTTGCTCGTCCGCATTTCTTTGCCGATGAATTGCTGGAATTCTTTCGGTGAAATTTCGCCCAAGCCTTTGAAGCGCGTGATCTCCGGCTTGCCGCCCAGCTTCGTCACCGCCGTGTCGCGCTCGGTTTCGCTGTAGCAGTAAATTGTCTCGGACTTGTTACGGACACGGAATAATGGCGTTTCCAAGATATAAACGTGGCCGTCGTGGACGAGCTGCTCGAAGAACTTGAAGAAGTAGGTGATCATCAAGTTGCGGATGTGCATGCCGTCCACGTCCGCGTCGGT
>JBJOPC010000014.1:0-3210 GCA_046050965.1 Verrucomicrobiota bacterium
GCACGCCGCGTCCGCCGGGTTGATAGTACATCTCGATGCGTCCGGGGCTGGGGCGGAAGTCGTCAAAGGGGTCTTCGGCGTTGATGCGGCACTCGATGGCGTGGCCTTTGAAGGTGATGTCGCCCTGCTTGTGCTTGAGCGATTCACCCATGGCGATCATGATCTGGTAGCGGACGAGGTCAATGCCGGTGACTTCTTCGGTGATGGGGTGCTCGACTTGGATGCGCTTGTTGACTTCGAGGAAGAAGTAATTGCCGTGGTCATCAACGATGAATTCCACCGTGCCGGCGTTGGTGTAGTTGGCGACTTCGGCGATGCGGATGGCGGCTTTGCCCATCTTCTCGCGGAGCTTGGGATATTTGTTGGTGATGAGCGGCGAAGGGGTCTCTTCGATGACCTTCTGGTTGCGGCGCTGCACGGAGCAGTCGCGTTCGCCGAGGTGGATGATGTTGCCCTTGTTGTCGCCGAGGATCTGGAACTCGATGTGGTGGGGGTTCTCGATGAATTTCTCGATGTAAACGCCGGAGTTGCCGAAGCATTTCTCGGCCTCGGTGCGGGCGGTGTGGTAGCCCTTGACGAGGGAGATGTCGTTATGCGCGATGCGCATGCCGCGTCCGCCGCCGCCGGCGACGGCCTTGATCATGACGGGGTAGCCGATGCGTTTGGCGTTGGCGAGGGCGTCTTTTTCGTTCTCAACGATGCCTTCCGAGCCGGGCGGTGTGGCGACGCCGGCCTTTTTGGCGAGGGCGCGGCTGACGGCTTTGTCCTCGAGGGCGTTCATCGCGCGCGGACTCGGGCCGATGAACTTGATGTTGCAGCTCTCGCAGACTTCGGCGAAGTGGGCGTTCTCGGAAAGGAAGCCGTAGCCGGGGTGGATGGCGTCCACATCGGCGATTTCGGCAGCGCTGATGATGCGGTCAATACGCAGGTAGCTGTCGCTGGCGGCGGCCTTGCCGATGCAAATCGCCTCGTCGGCGAGTTGGACGTGCATGGAGTTGGCGTCGGCCTCGGAATAGACGGCGACGGTGCGGATGTTGAGTTCTTTGCAGGCGCGGATGACGCGGACGGCAATTTCTCCGCGGTTGGCTACGAGGACTTTTTCAAACATGGCGAAATGGGTCGAGACTGGATGAGGCTGTCGCTTTAAGTCGGGCGGACTTTGAAAAGCGGTTGCCCGAACTCAATAGGTTTGCCGTTGTCCGTCAGAACTTGGGTGATGACCCCTTTGACTTCGGCCTTGATCTCGTTCATCACCTTCATGGCTTCGATGATGCAGACGACGGTATCCGGACCAACTTCCGTTCCGACTTCCGCGTAAGGCGCGGACTCTGGAGATGGCGACCGGTAAAATGTCCCAATCATCGGCGACTTGATATCGAGTTCGTTTGAGGCCGCCACCGGGGCGGTGGGGGCGGCCACTGCGGGAGCATTGGCTGCGACGACAGCGGGCGCAGCATAAGTGACAATGGATGTGTCTTCGGAAGAAGCCGACCCACCACCGCTTCCGCCCATCCCGCGCTTCAGTCGAATCTTAAAATCCTGCTTCTCTAGCTCGAACTCTGAGACAGAGTTCTTCTTCATCAGATCAATGATTGCCTTAATATCTTTTAGGTCCACAGGCTTTAAGTTGTTAAAGACGTTAAACTTTCACCAAAAACACGATTGAGTTGCACTAAGCAAAAAAGCAAAGCCGAACCTCGACTCTGCTCGTGTGCATCCGTTCAATTGCGGATGAGACTAGTGACCGACGATAGATGAGTCAAGGTGAAATCCTATCCGAAAGCGAAACTAAAAGCTGAATAATGTTCAAATATTACATCCCGTTAACAGTAATAGCAGCCTCAACTGCCAAAATGTACGAGTTTGCGCCGAAGCCAGAAATCTGTCCGCTACAAACCGGAGCAATGAGCGACTTGTGACGAAATTCTTCGCGGGCATGAATGTTGGAAAGGTGTATTTCAATCGTGGGAACGCCCACGGCTGAAATAGCGTCTCGCAGTGCGATGCTGGTGTGGGTGTAAGCCGCTGCATTGATCACAATCACGTCATGCTTGCCTTTGGCATCCTGAATCCAGGCGACAAGTTCGCCCTCCTGATTGGATTGGCGGAATTCAACCGCCGCTTGAAGCGCACTCGCTCGCTTGTGAACCATTGCTTCTATGTCGGCCAGCGTTGTGTGGCCGTAGACCTCCGGCTCGCGCGTGCCGAGCAAGTTCAGGTTTGGGCCGTTGAGAAACAGAATTTTCATTCAGCGGTTTTAAGCTAGAGATTTTTCCGCGAGGTGTCGAACTCATTTCCATCTGCCAGCAACCAACCCAACAGAGCGAATGCTATCCATGCCAGCGCAGGAATGTAGAGGCCAAATTCGGTCATGCTTTGCAGACCCCAGCCTGATAATCCCAACCACACTGCGAATTTCAGCCGGCCATTTGACGACCGCACCTTTTTAAGTGTCACCAACAGCGCGCCGACCACGAAGCTCGTGTAAGCCAAGAAGCCAACCGCTCCCGAATCCGAAGCTTGTTGCAGAAAGTCATTATGAACAAGCCGCGCCATTTCCGAATCCGGTGCTTTGATCTTTGCGTAGGGAATCGGAAACGTTCCCGGCCCTGTGCCAAATTCCGGGTTTGCGGTGGCCGTCATTGCTGCCGCCCGCCAATAATCCATCCGCGCCGTTGCGCTCGTGGCCCCCTTCTTGAAGTAACCCGCGTATCGCAGGCCAAAACCCGCCAGACCGCCCGCCAGCATGACCAAAAGCAGCGTCATTTTTAACCACTGGTTAAAATCCATCTGCAGCACCGCCACCAACCCGAGCGCGAGCATGAACAGCCAGCCGGCTTTCGAACCAGACCAAACCAGACACGCAAGCCCTGCCACTGCCACCAATCCGACAAGAAATCCGCGCGCGGCCTCCGTCATCTGTCCTCCGAGTCGCCATGTGGACACCAAGGCCAACGGCAGCAGCAGCAACAAGACGCCCGCGAGCGCATTCGGGTAAAACAGCGTCGAGAAAATCCGGTTGCTCGAAATCTTTTTCAGATACTCCGGTGAAACGTGCGGCATCTGTGGGTAGAGGTAGGTGAAAAAATATTTTCGCGTTTCATCCAACCCTCCGAACCTCTGCTGCCAGCCGCATGTGATCACGATGACAAGGCCGATTAGTAGACAAACAAAAAACGGACGCAAATCTTTCGCTTGCGGCAAGGCGAA
>JBJOPC010000015.1:0-4304 GCA_046050965.1 Verrucomicrobiota bacterium
GGGCGCGCTGACGACGACGGGGACGCCGAGGTCGCCGCCTTCGCGGATGGCGGTGAAGAGGGGAATCTCGCCGAAGAATTCAGTCTTCTGCCGCGCGGCTTCTTCGCGACCGCCGCCGTGACCAAAAATTTCCACGCGTTCACCGCCGGGCGTGATGAAGTAACTCATGTTCTCGACGAGGCCGAGAATCGGCACGTTCACTTTTTCAAACATGGCGATGCCTTTGCGCACGACGCCGAGCGAGGCTTCTTGTGGGGTGGTGACGATGACGCCGCCATCGAGCGGGACGATTTGGCAAAGCGAGAGTTGGGCGTCGCCGGTTCCGGGCGGGAGATCCACGAGGAGGTAATCGAGGTTGCCCCAGTCCACAGCGGAGACGAATTGCTGGATGGTTTTTTGAATCATCGGCCCGCGCCAGATGACGGGTTGGTCGTCGTTGAGGAGGAAGCCCATGCTCATCAATTTCACGCCGTGGCTGAAATGAGGGACGAGCTTTTCGTCCGCCGTAACGGTGGGGCGGCCTTTGACGCCCATCATGAGCGGGATGCTGGGGCCGTAGATGTCGCAGTCGAGCAACCCGACGGACGCGCCGAGGTGGGTGAGGGCGCAAGCGAGGTTGACGGAGGTGGTGGATTTGCCGACGCCGCCTTTGCCGGAGGCGATGGCGACGATGCGTTTGATGCCGGGCAAGGCGTTTTGTTTCGCGCTGGCGGTGGCGGCGGTGGCGGCGGATTGGCGCACGTCCACGAAGGCGTATTTCACGCCGGGCAACGCGAGGAGGACGGCTTCGCTGTCGGTTTTGATTTGCTTGGCGAGGTCGGCGTTGCCGCCGGTGAGTTGCATCACCACGGTGACGGCACCGTTGCCGACGGCGATGTCTTTGATGAGACCGAAAGAAATAATGTCGCGGGAATAGCCGGGATATTTCACGGCGGTGAGGGCTTGCTTGATGTCGGCGTCAGTCATGGGCGGGAATTTTCCGGGCAGGGCGTGGCGTTGTCGAATGAAATTTTCTTGGGCAGGCGGATGAACAGTCAATGCGAACCGTTCTCCCTCTCCCCAGCCCTCTCCCGCTGGGAGAGGGAGAACGTGCGCCGCGTCTTGGCGAAACCAGTGCGGTCAGCGGCTCGGAAAACTTCCGTAGAGTCAAACAGCGGCTACTGCGGTTCCCTCTCCCATCCGCCTACGCTGCGCTTCGGCGCGATGCAGCGGGAGAGGGTTAGGGAGAGGGAGAGCGCGGCGTCTGATTATTCGGCAACCAAACCAGTCACGTCGGCGTTGGCTTCGAGGATGAGTGCGGGTTTTTGCGTCACGGAGATTTGGGAGTCGGTGAAGCGGATGGCTTGGGCGTTCCGCACGGTCAGGCCTTCGGGCGCGGTGAGCGTGACGTGATCGAAGGTGACGTTGGTGATGGCGCTTTCGGGCAGGCCGACGATGACGCCGACGCTTTGTGGGCTGCTGGCGGTGACGTGGGAGATTTTGAAGTTGCGGAAGCGCGGCGTTTTTTCCGCAAGCGGTTGCGCGACGTCGTTGGTGGGAATCTTCGGGTAGTAGCAGGTGAGGTTGATGGGAATTTTTACGTTGGTCATCGTGAGGTTGGAGTAGGTGCAGCCGTCTACCACGCCGCCGCGCGTGCGGTCGGACTTGATGCGGATGCCGCTGGTGGTGTTGGTAAAGGTGCAGTTGCGGACGGTCAAATCTTTCACGCCGCCGACGGTCTCGCTGCCGATGCTCATGCCGTGACCGTGCAAGAAGGTGCAGGCTTCCACCAAAATATCTTCGCAGGCAGCGTCGGGGTGCGCGCTGTCGGCGTGGCCGGATTTGATGGCGATGTTGTCGTCGCCGACATCGAGGGTGCAGTTGCGGATGATGAGGTGGCGGGTGTCGGTGGGGTCAATGGCGTCGGTGTTGGGCGAATCAGCGGGCGCGAGGATTTTAATTTTCTCGAGGATGACGTCTTCGCAGTCGGTCGGAACGAGATGGAAACTGGGCGAGTTCTGCAAAGTGACGCCGCTGATGCGGACGCCGACACATTTATTGAGCAGGACGAGGCGCGGGCGTTTGCGGGTTTCGGGTGCGCCAGATTTTTTTGCGGCTTTGACGGGAGCCCACCACTTCGCGCCCGCGCCGTCAATCACGCCGCTGCCGGTGAAGCCGATGTCGGTGAGGGTGTCGCCGTTGATGAAGGCGACGACGGCGTTGGATTTTGCAGGGTTGGCGAAGTCGGCGAAATTATCCGTGGCCTGCAACGTCGCGCCGTCGTCGAGTTGGAGCGTGACGCCGTTGCGGAGGAACAGCGGCTGGCTCAAGTAAGTGCCGCGCGGGAACTGCACCACGCCGCCGCTGGCGTGACCGCAGGCGTCAATGGCTTTTTGGATAGCGGCGGTGTCGAGCGTGTGGCTGTCGCCGGTCGCGCCGGAGTCGCGGACGTTAAAAGTTTTCACGCGCGGGGCGGTGAGCGGCTCGGTGCGGAGCAGCGGCGCGAGGGCGGGGATGAGTTTCCGCAAATCTTCGACGACAAGCCGCGCGAAGACGACGCTGCCACGCGCGTTGAGGTGCGTGCCGTCAATTTGGTTTGTGCCGTTGACTTCCTTGGTGGGACTCAACGTGACGAGGTTCGCTTTGCCGAGTTGCTCGCATAAAGTTTTGCTGCGCGCGTGGAGGTCAATCAGCGGGACATTTTTGGCGGCGGCGATGCGCTTCACGGCTTCGACGTAGGGCACGAGGCTGGAGGTGATTTGGTTGGTGGAACCTTTGTCCCACTGCCGCCGCGTGAGCGAGGTGACGAGGATGGGCTGACCGCCTTGCGCGCGGACTTCTTCGACGTAGCGCGTCATGTTGGTGGTGAAGGTGGTGTCGGGGTCGGTAGTGCGGTCGCCTTTGCCGGGTTCGTCGTTGTGACCGAACTGGATCAAATAATAATCGCCGTGGAGCGCGAGGGCGTTGGTCCAGCGGCCTTCGCGGATGAAACTTTTGGAACTGCGGCCACCGGCAGAGGTGTTGATGCAATCCACGTTGGTGGTGAGAAATTGTTTGAAGCCCGCGCCCCAGCCGGCTTTGTCGGTGACGGTGGAATCGCCGACGAGGACGAGAAGAGGTTTGTGCGCGGGAGCAGCGGGCGCGGCGGTGGCGACGGAGATTTTGGGCGTGGGCGATTGGCAGCCTACGAGGACGGCGAGCAGCAGGAGCGAGAAAAGTTTTTTCATGGGAGTGCGCGGAAACTAGCGAAGGCGTGGCGAGAAGTCAGCCACGCGGTTGGGCAAGGGCGGTTGAAAAATGCGGAGCGCGACTACGCGTTTCCCGTCCGCGCCGCGCCGGGCAAGCTGGAATCGGGTGTGGCAAAGGCTTGGCCGCAGACGATACGGTTGGTCGCTTTGGAACTGGGAGACATGTCTCCCAGTTCCAAAGCGGCGACGTGTCGCCGCACTCCAAACCCAGCCGCGCCTCGGTGAATCCCCGCTGGACTTGGCTAGACCACAACTTTACCGTCGCCACCAACCCACGCGGTAAACGACACCTTGGCAGCTTGCTGCTGGGTCAGTCCTATGACGGAAACGAATCCAAAACTCACCCGCCGACGGTGGCCGTGGATACTGGCCGCGTGCGGGTTCGCCGTTTTTGCGGCGGCGGTGGTATTCCCCGAAATCGTCCGCCCGCTGGGCATAGACCCCGGCGTCTTTGAAGATATCCAATGGCTATTCCGGCGAGCTTTGGGGCAGACCGATTCGCGGCCGTTCGACCTGTGAACCGAACGGGCGGCGACCATTTCCGGCCGTCGAAAATCCGAACTTTTCTCGTCGGAGTCATTTCCGGCCACCCAAAATCGTTCCGCCGCGCGGCGGCATCATTTCCGGCGGCCAAAAGTCCTTCCGCCGCGCGTCGGGATGATTTCCGACGGTAAAAAATCATGGCCGGAGCCTCCGGTGAGCATTTCTAGCCACCAAAAATCGTTCCCGAAGCCTCCGGCACTCATTTCCGACGGCCAAAAATCATGCCCGCGCGCGCGGGACGGACTTTTGGCGGGCGGAAACCATCACTTTTGCCGTAGTTTCTGATTTTCGAGGCCGATTCTTGCGATTTTCCGCCCGCACCCTGCTTGGACGGGGCAAAAACTCAACCTGCCCGCGCCGGATGAATTTCCCACGGCTGGAGGCACCCCAAGAAATTAAAAATCCACCTTGCGCGCTGCCGCTATCTCCCTCGCCCAGCGGGAGAGGGATTAAGGGTGAGGGAGAGTGCGCCGCACTGCTTGACGTGACCGAATGCGTTTGGGTTTACGAGCCGTTCTCCCACACCCCTCGCCC
>JBJOPC010000016.1:0-5633 GCA_046050965.1 Verrucomicrobiota bacterium
ACAAAAACGCGGCGTCAGGATAACCGCCCAACTTTGCATTCCACATCGCCTTGTGACCAGCGGCGCAAACGCCCGCGATAAATTTGTCGGGATGCTCCGTGCCGGTGAGCGATGCCGGAACGAAATCAGAAAGTTCCACCCACGAATGTGCGGCGTTGAAAACTTCCGGCGCGGTGCGGAGGCAATGCAGCAGCTTGCTCCAAAACCATTCGCTCGAATAAGTGCCGCCGCATTTCGCGAGAAATTGCGGGCGCATCTTCCTCGCGAGCGCGGTGATCTCGGCGGCTTCGTTGACGCTGGTGTGATCTTTCCACAGCCACGCGAGCGCGGCGGGATGGTTTGCGAATTTTTTCTGGAACACGAGCGGCTGGCCATTCGCATCCACCGGCAACGGCGTGCTGCCCGTCGTGTCCACGCCGATGCCGATGACCTGCGCGGTGCTGAAACCTTTCACGGATTTTTTCGCCGTGGCGAGCGCCTGCTTGATGGTGACTTCCGCACCCTTCAAGTAATCCGCCGGATGTTGCCGCGCGAGATTCGGGTCGCGCGCGAGGACGACGCCCTGCGTGCCGTGTGAGTAAGTCCACACAGCGGCGGCAATCTCCGCGCCGTTGGCGACGTTGACGATGAGGGCGCGAACCGAGTTCGTGCCGTAATCAAGACCGATAGTATATTTTGCTGACATAAAAATTTTCACAACTGTTTTGTTCGACGACTTCACCTCACCGGATGCCTGGCTCGCTGTCGCTGCTCCCCATTTTGCTCCGCCGACTCCGCAAAACGCGGAAAGGGAGAAACGCTCCCAGCGTCTTGGCGAAATCTCACATACGGTTTGTCCGTGTGGTTCGCGCGCATCTTGCAAACTCAAAAACGGCCAGCGGCTACGGCGATTCACAAATTCAAGTGCGCACCCAACTGCTGTTCCCTCTCCCAGCGGGAGAGGGTCAGGGTGAGGGAGAACGGCCACTCTCACCAAACATTTCCGCCACCGACGAGCCGAGCAATGCTCGGCGCTCCATTCATTCCTTCACCCACACCGATGATTTACCGCCGCGATTTTGCCGGGCGTAATTCGGGATGGCAAGCAGCGGCGAGCCGTCACTCCATTTGCCTTTGATGACCATCACGCCGCCGAGCAAATCGCCCCGCCATTCAGTCTTGAGCGACGTAATATCCGGCTTCAAATCCATGCGGGGTTGGTCAACGCTTTCAATCGTATAAATCAGCGGGCCGTAACGCAACGCCATGAGGCCACGGTCCGCCTTGATGCGCCCGTCCGCGCGAACAAACTGGATTCCCATCGGCAGCTCGAACTCAATCTTATCGCCGGCCTTCCACTCGCGCGTGATGACGAGGTAGCCGTTTTCTTTTTCCGGCGACGGGGCAATGCCATTCACGGTGAAAGGATTTACCCCACCAATGCTTGGTTCGAGCGGGTAGAGTTCACTCGTCTCGCGGTCGGGAACACGCACATACACGGTGAATTTTTTCGCCTGCTTCGGATTCACCGTGATGCTCACCTTGCCGCTCCACGGATAATCCGTCTGCTGCACCATCTCCACGTCCATGCCGGCGACGCGCTCGACGTTGATCGTGCTGCCGATGAAAAGGTTCACGTAAATTCCATCATCGCTCTTCGTGTAAGTCCACGTCGGAACCATGAGCAGCGTGCGCGGGATATTGCCGACGCAGCACGGACACACATGCCACGGATAGCGCGGTTTGTCCTCGACGAGCGGATTGTCGTAGTAAAAATTCTTCGCGTCCAAGTCCACCGCGCCGAGCAGCGCGTTATACATCGTCTCCTCGTAAAGATCGGCGAACTTCGCGGCGTGATAGGCGAGGTTCATTTTCCACTGGAAGAAAATCAGGCCGCAGCTTGAGCACGCTTCGTTGTAAGCCTCATTGCGCAACGAATAATCCGGGCCAAATCCTTCCGACGTCTCGCCGCTGCCGATGCCACCAGTGACGTAATATTTTTTGTTGATGAGATTATCCCACAGCGACATCACGGCGCTTTGATAATCCGTGTCGTGCGTTTCCGCCGCGACATCCGACATCGCAGAGAACAGATACGACGCACGCACCGCGTGGCCGACGGCTTCGTATTGTTGTTGCACGGGAACACGCGTCTGGTCGTAATCACTGCCGCCGTGCGCGCCGCGGCAATCAAGGAGAAACTTTGCGAGCGCGATGTAACTGTCGCCACGACCGCCGCCTTCCATGTCGTTCACAAAACGGCCGAAACGAACAAGCCCCTGCTCCATCTGCTCATGACCGTCATACCATTCCTTTTTGCCAGAACCGATGTTCGCCACCCAGCAGTCACATAATTTTTTCGCCGCGTCATAAAGCCGTTTGTCCTTGCCGCCGGTCATCGTGTAATGATTGATGGCCGACTCGATGAAGTAGCCCATGACGTAGCCCTCGTGATTGCCGCGCTGCGCCGGGTTCCAGCGCGAGGGCCATTGCTTGCGGTCGGCGAGCGTGTAAGCGGTTTGCAAATAGCCGTCAGGTTCTTGCGCGGCAAGAATTTTCGGAATCCAATCTTCCAGCGTCGTCTTGAATTTTTCCTGCGCCGCCAAAATCTCCTTGTCGCCCTGCGCATCCACCATCAGCGCGATGCACATCGCCTCGACCGTTTGATGCACCCACGCATTCGCAAAAACATAGCCCCGCTGCCGCGCGTGCGGCTCGCCGCGCAGCGCCTTCGCCGCTTCGATGAAATTATCAATGCCGCCGTCGCCGTGATCTTTCGCGATGTTCGTGCGGTTGATTTCCTCAATGCAGTGTGGAATCCAATTCACGATGAGCGCCTTCGCGCGAGCGGTCCAGACCGGGCTGTTGATGGAATAATGCTTCGTGTAAACGACGTCGAGCCGGTTGCTCGGCGGCGGGGAAACGACTTTGACCTTCAGCGTGGACGCCGCGCTCACCGCGCCTTCGCTCGCCGTGAGTTTCAAAACGTAATCGCCCGGCGCAGAAAACATCGCCGTGGTCACGTTCGTCTGCGCGTCGGCGAATTTCACTTCGCCCGCGCCGGATTCCTTGCTCCACAAAGCTTTTGCTGCCGCGCTCGGCTTGAGCCATTTCACCGCACCTGACAAATACGTTTTGCCGCTGACCACCACGTCGCGGTCCACGCCCGCGCGCACCTTTGGCGGAAAGTTGGGTGACTTGCCGGAATCCAGCACGCGCCATTCGAGGATGCCCGTGGAAAATTTTTCGCTGCCGTCCATCTCCAGCCGCAGCTTTGTGGTCGTGACCTCGGCGAACGTCGTCACGTTGAATTTATTTCCCGCGACGCCGAGCGCGTTCGTCCCGTCCAGCGGTTGCACGGCCACGAAGTTTTTCCCGTCCCAGAATTTCAATCGGCTCGCCTTGGGCAGGCGCACGCCGCGATCGTCGTCCCACCAAAACACCTCGCTACGGTCGGTGCTGACGGGCTGCGACCACTCGTATTGCACCCAATGGTTGTTCGTGCGCGGCCAGTCGCCATACATTCCGCGCCGCGTGTCGCGGGAATCCTTGGGTGCGAAGCCGTCGTTGAGGGCGGAGAGTTTGGTGTCGTCCGAAACGCGCGCCGCACTGGGCGTGGCGACGACGGCGAGGTTGGCCGGCGCAGCGGCCTGCGCGGGCAAACGCCCCGCCAACGCGAGCGCGCCGCCGAGCAAGAGCGAGAACGTGAATTGTGATTTCATAAAATGATGCGGCAACCAACGTTGACCGGCCGATAAACGCAAAGGCGCAGAGAACGCGGAGCCACGCGGGGGAAAATATTTTCCGCACCGGCTCTGCGAAACTCTGCGTCCTTCGCGTCTCCGCGCTTGTCCGCGCCCAAGCCCGCTCCTATTTCGCGCTGACGCGCAGCACGGTGAACGAGTTGGCCGGGAACGTGTGCATGATGACGCCGTTGGCAACTTTCAGCGTGAGCGGTTGCGGCGAAACTTTGGTCGGCGTCTCGATGGAGTTTTCATCTTTCGGATTCTCGGAGGTGAGGATGACGCCAGTGGCGTCGGCGTTCTTTTTCTTGAGGCCGTCGAGGGACACGGTCACGTCGGTGGCTTCGTTCGCGCCGTTCACGATTTTGAGGATGAGTTCGCCGGTCTTCTCATCGCGGGCGGAGCTGGCGAAGATGCCGCGCGTGGTTTGCAGCGAGTCTTTGACTTCGTGCGTGAGCTTGCCGTCGAGCCAGCATTTCACGGACGCGCCTTTGACTTCGACCTTCAGGTCATACCAACGGTTGTCTTCGACGGTGACTTTTTTCGTGTCGCGGGTTTCGCCGAGTTCAACGCCGCTCTGGGTGTTGCCCCAGCCGCCGACGTTCCACCAGATGCGGTCTTCGTCGTCGCCGATGTGGAAGAGGATAAGGAAGCCTTCCTTGCCGGAAATTTTCCGAGCCTTGAGTTCGAGCGTGTAGTCGCTCCACGATTTGTCGCCGGCGATGGCGCGGACAAATTCTTTTTCGGCGGTTTGTTTCAGGACGCCGTTCTCGGAAGTCCAACTGCCGCCGCCCAGAAATTTCCAATCGGTCTTCGTGTTGCCGTCGAACAAAACTTTGCCGTCGGGCGCGGTGACTTTCACGTCTTTGAATTCCGCGCTGGTGTTCCAAGTGCCGACGCCGATTGCGCCGGTCGGGGCTTTTTCCTGCACGCTGGCGGCTTCAACTTTCGTCGGCAAGTAAACGTCGCCGCGATTGTTCGCAAAAAGTTTTTGGACGTAATAACCGGGCAAGCCGAACCACTCGGCGCTGTCGAAGTTGATGAGGTTCACCGGCCACGCGCGGTGGTTGAGGTTGATGAAGAGCGGCGCGTAGCTGGCCATGACGACGATGTCGGAGTTGCGCTCGAGGCCGGTCATCCACGCGGCTTCGCCGATGGCGGCGCGGAGGTTGCCTTTGCCGCCGTTGCGGGTGACGGCGTATTCGCCGACGAAAATTTTCGGGCTTTTCACGCGGTCGTAGTTGTCGAAATGGTTGGCGTTGGCCATGAACCATTCGGGCGTGTTGTAGAAATGTTCGTCCACGATGTCGGCGCGCGGTTCTTTGGGGTAGCCGCCCTTCCAGTGGTTCGCGACGAACTGAATTTCCGGATACTTCGCGTGGATGGCTTTCACGAACAGCGGCCAGCGTTCGCGGTATTCTTCGCCGCCGTTTTCGTTGCCGATTTCCATGTATTTCAATCCGAACGACGCGGGATGCCCGGCTTTCGCGCGCAAGCCGCCCCAGTAGGAATTCGTCGGGCCGTTCGCGTATTCAATTGCGTCGAGTGCGTCCTGCACCCATTGGCCCATCTGCGCCATGGGGATGACTTCCTTGTGGCTCATGCCGCAATTAATGTCGAAGAGCGGCGTTGCGCCGAGATCTTCGGCCATGACGAGATATTCGTGATAACCGAGACCGTGCGTGGCGTAATATTTCCAGATGTTCCAGAGCGGCGTGCGCGCATCAATATCGCCGATGGTGTTTTTCCAGTGATACATCTTGTCCATCGTCTCGCCCTCGACCCAGCAGCCGCCGGGGAAACGGAGGAACGCGGGATTCAACTCGTCAATGGATTGCGCGAGATCGGGGCGCAGACCGTGATTTTTCCACGTCGTCTTGGGCAACACGGAAACCATGTCGAGAAACAACG
>JBJOPC010000017.1:0-3232 GCA_046050965.1 Verrucomicrobiota bacterium
CAGAAAATTTCCCACGGCGCGGACTTCGTCGTCACGCAACTCTTCTTCGACAACGCCGACTATTTTGAATTTCGCGACGCGCTGACGAAACGCGGCGTGAACGTGCCGCTCATTCCCGGCATCATTCCGATTTTGAGTGCCACGCAGATCAAGCGATTCACCGCCATGTGCGGCGCAAAAATTCCCGCGAAGCTCGCAGCCCGCCTTGACGCGCTCGGCACGGATGACGCCGCCAGCGCGGAGTTCGGCATCGAATACGCCACGCAACAATGCGCCGAACTCATCGCGCAAGGCGCGCCCGGCATCCATTTTTACACACTGAACAAAGCTCCGTCCTGCGTGCGCGTCGTGCAGAACCTCGGCCTCGCATAAGACCGCTGGACAAATTTCTCCGACGAATTAAAGTCCGCCCGAACCAACCGTAACCAAACCAAAAACAAAACCATGAAACTCGTCAAACTCTCCGCCCTCGTCGTTTGCGCCACCGCGCTTTTCATTTCCGGCTGCGCCTCGCACTGCTGCCATAAATCCGCTGGCGCTTGCCCCATGAGCAAGCCCACCTGCGGCCACGCCTGCTGCGCTGCTGCCAAAACCGATTGCGCGCATTGCCCCACTTGCTCGGCCAAGAAATAATTTTTGCAGCTCTGCGAAAAACGCCACGAGCGCGCCGTCACCGGCGCGCTCGTTTGCTTTTTAAGGCGGGCAAATTCATGCCGTAGCCGCGAACGTCAGTTCGCGCCATGCTATCCGCTCGCGCGGTAGTTGCGCCGACTCACGTCGGCGGCTTCAACTTTTTCGCCGCGTCGTGGATGCGCTCCCATACTTTCGCCAGCGCGTTGCGGCGGTTCGGCGTGAGATGCTGCGTGATGCCGAGCGGCGCGAGGAACTCGGGGCTGTGCGCGAGAATTTCGCCGGGCGCGTGACCGCTGTAAAACTCGCAGAGCAAACCTGCGATGGCGCGCACCACGAGCGAATCCGAGTCGCAGCCAAACCAGCAAACGCCCTCGCGGCCCGACGCCACGAACCAGAGTTTGGCGAGGCAGCCCGGAATCAAGTTCGCGTCCACGCGCACCTCCGGCGCGAGCGGCGGACGTTGCTTGGCTTGCGCGACGAGGTGCGCGAGGCGGTCTTGACCGTTGGGCAACGACGCGAGTTGCGCCGTGAGCGCACGCTGTTTTTCCGCAAGCGTCATTGAGTTCAGATGTAATACATCTTCGCCTTGTCCGCGCTGGCGTCGAGGAGTTGCTGGAAATTCACGGCGTCGGCAGCGGCGTGGGCGGCGGTTTTCAACTGCTCCCACGTCGCGCGCAACTCGGGCGGACAGGTGGCGTCGTGCAACGCGGGCGTGTCGAGAAAATCGCCGTGCATGGCGCGGAGGATTTCGCCGAGCGTGATTTCGGCGGGCGGCTTGGCGAGTTGGTAGCCGCCGTCTTTGCCGCGTTCGCTGCGGACAATCTGGTGCGCCTTGAGTTCGATGAGCAGTTGCACGAGATACTTTGGCGGGATGTGTTGCTCGGTGGCGATTTGCTCGGCGCGGACGATGTCGCCGCCGGGAAAATGGCGGGCGAGCAACAGCACCGCGCGCGCGGCGTAATCACTTTTGACGGTCAGGTTCACGCGGCGGAAGTTAGTCGCGCGCGGCGGTGCGAGCAATCAAAACGGCGGCGGCAGTTTTATCCGCAGATTTCGCAGAGTGACGCAGATTCGGAAACTATCTGCGGGCATCTGCGAAATCTGCGGACAAAATTCTCGTTCACCGCAGGAAAAACCCGCGCTGCTTCTTCGTGATGGGCAGTGAAAGTTTTTCCATCGCGGCGAGCATATCTTCCCAGACTTTGCGCTTCTCAATCATGCCTTGGTTGCGCAGCAGATACGCGGGGTGATACGTCGGCATGAGCGGCGTGCCGCGATACTCGCTCCACGTCCCGCGCAGTTTGGTGATGCCCACGGGCAATTTGCCGAGCAACCCTTCCACCGCCGTCGCGCCGAGGGCGACGATGACTTTGGGTTTGATCAAATCAATCTGCTCGTGGAGGAACGGGATGCACGTCGCCATTTCTTCGGGGCGCGGTTTGCGGTTGCCGGACGTTTCGCCCGGCGTGTCAGGGCGGCATTTCAAAATGTTCGCGATGTAGACCGACTCGCGGCTCAAGCCCATCGTCGCAATAATTTTCGTGAGCAACTGTCCCGCAGCGCCGACGAACGGTTCGCCCTGCGCATCTTCGTCTGCGCCGGGCGCTTCGCCCACGAACATCAGCTCCGCGTCCACGCTGCCCACGCCGAATACGACGTGCCGGCGCGACGACGCGAGGTGCGCGCACTTGGTGCACATGAGCGCGCGGGCGCGCAACGCGGCGAGCGCGGCGAGTTTTTCGGGTGAAGAAACACGCGTGGGTTTCAACGAAAATTGCGGCGCAATTTTCGACACAGCGACGGCGACAGCAGGTGTGGGCGAAATAATTTTTGCCACGGGCGCAGGCGCAGGCGCGGCGACGGGGCGCGGCGGCGGTTGCGCGAGCGCGGCGAGGGCTTCGGGTGTGACGTTCACGAAGCATTCGCCGCGTTCTTTCGCGTCGTGCAGATGGCGCAACGTGGCGTCGAGCAGTTCGTCGTAAGCCGATGACATGGCGGCAGGATAATTGAACCACGCCGCGAGCCAACCACGGATTGCGTGACGGCGGTTTGGAGTTCCGCCTTTAGGCGGCGCGGAGCAGTTGCTGGCCGAACCGCCTGAAGTTGGAACTCCAAGCTTACGAATTCAGCTGCCGATGGCCGGACGACGCTGGTCGTCCGGCGCGTGGGAGTTTTTGTTTTGCCCGCTCGCCGCGTTGCTTGTTTAATGGCCGGACATGAAAATTGTTTTAGCTTACTCCGGTGGCCTCGACACTTCCGTCTTGATGTCGTGGATCAAAGAAAAATACAACGCCGAGATGATCGGCTTCTGCGCCGACATCGGGCAGGAAGAGGAACTCGACGGCCTCGAAAAGAAAGCCATCAACACCGGCGCGTCGAAAATCTACATTGATGATTTGCAGGAAGAATTTGCGCGCGACTTTATTTTTCCGATGCTGCGCGCGGGCGCAATTTACGAAGGTCAATATTTTCTCGGCACGTCCATTGCGCGCCCGCTCATCGCCAAGCGCATGGTCGAGATCGCCAAGAAGGAAAAGGCCGACGCCATCGCGCACGGTGCGACAGGCAAGGGCAACGACCAGGTCCGCTTTGAACTCAC
>JBJOPC010000018.1:0-3014 GCA_046050965.1 Verrucomicrobiota bacterium
CCAGTCGCGCTCAATACTCTTGTTGTTCGGCAAATACGGCTCGATGGGCGCGAGGATTTGGAGGCGGCGGTCGCCGTTGTAGTCGCGGTGGTAGGTGAACAACGGCCACTGGTCTGTGCGACGGAGATATTGTCCTGTAGCGGTGTTTTTCTGGACGATGTCGGACCAGAGGAAGAAAAAGATACGCGTGCGAGTGCGGTCGAGCGGGTCGGAATGGGTACGGTTATATTTGTAAACCGGCCACAGGTAAAAGTTGCTCTCTTGAATGGCGTTGTGAACTTCGCTGAAGAAAGGCCAGACGCGGTTTGCGGTCTTCCCCTCGCCGCGCGCAAAGATTACCAACGGCCATGGCAATTCCCACTCGCTGTATTTTTTCTCGCGGTCGTCCAGATGCGTGAAGAACGGCCACAGCACCGTGGTGGAATCCCGCGCCGGTGACTCAAGATGGCTGTAGGCGGGGATGTATGAAACCTCGTGCGCTTCGTTCGTCGTGCCAACGCCGGTGTCGGCGTTCAGATAAAACGGCCACATGATGAATGATTTGTCGTGGCCGCCGATTGTCTCGACCTCGTCCAGGACGTTGGTCTTGAATGTCGGGTCTTTATGCTCGTGACCCGCGAACGGCCAGACTTGCCACCCGGTGAGTGCGTTACCATGGCGCAGGTGGACGATTGGGAAAAGGTAATTGTCCGTCACAACGTCGCGCTTGCGGGTCTGCGCGTAGGCGGGAAACATGATGACGCGAATCTCGTCGCGGAGCAGCCGATTCTTGAGCGTGCCATAAAAAGGCATCAACGCCGTGTAGTTCAATGCCGGCTCGGGCGAGCGTTGTTGAAAGTAAAACGGAAACAGGGTGAACCGGCGCTGGTTGTTCTCGCGCTGGTTCTGTCCGCCGGCAAAAGCGAACAGCTGAAAAATCTGGTAGCGGTATTCCGAACCGAACCGGTCGCATGTCAGGAACGGATACAGAACATCCACCTCGTCGAAGTCGGCAACCGGGTCTCTAGTCCAAGACCACAGCGGCGGCATGGAGAACTGCTCCTGCGATTCCTTTTGCTCGTGATAAAAAACCGGGCCGAGAATTTCCGTGCGATGCCCGTCAGCAATGGTGAGAGGGAAGTCGTCAAAGAGGAAACCCACGTCCTGTGAATCTGCGCGAAGTTGGACGGCGTTGAGCAAGCCCAGCACGCACAACATACAGAAAACCAGATGTTTATTGGTCGGCATCTAAAGAAAACGAATCCTAACCACACGGATAGTAAATACTCACAAACTCCCGTCAAGCAAGCCGCTTCACAAAATCGGCTTTATCGGCAACGGAGATTCAAACCCGTCTCAACCTCCGGAAAACACTCTTCGGAACAAACATTAGAGATTGACTTTGCGAGCTGATAATTTAACCTGTTCCTCGACTTGAGGTTTTTCCTCAGTTCCTCCCAACCCAGTGGCCGACCGTGCATTGTCGGCACTGGGTTGTTGAATTTAGTGGCGGCGCTTCCATCGTAATCCCAACGTCAGCAGAGCTGGCAAAAAGGTCAACCCCGCAATCATACAGGTCGCTACCCCAAACGCCATCACCGCGCCCAAACTTTGAATCCCTTGGTGTTTGGCCAAAATCAAACTTCCGAAACCCGCAATGGTCGTCAACCCCGAAATCAAAACTGCCTTGCCCGTGCTGCGCGCCAGGATTCCCGGCGACTGCTCCTCCGCAAAACGGTTCAGAATGTGGATGCCGTTCGTCACACCAATGCCAATCATCAGCGGCAGCGTCATGATGTTTGCCGGATTGAATGGAATATGGCAGAAGCCCATAAAACCGCCCAACCATAGCCCTCCCACGCCGACCGGAATCAACGCCAGAAGAAGCGACGACAGATTCCGGAAATGAATCAGCACCAGCACCACAATAGCCGCCAGCGAATACCACGCGGCCCGCTCGTAACTTTCCTTCAGGAGCGAAGTGTATTCCAGCAACTGCACCGGTTCACCAGTGAGAATCATGCGGGGATTGTGCGCCACGTCCAGTTCACGCCTCAAAGACTCCACAAATTCTTTCTGGTTGTCGCGTTGCCATACGTCCTTCTTTGGATAGACCTGCAGCAGATACTTTCCCGTCTTGCCGATGAACCGGTCGCGTAACGCGGGCGGAAAATCCGTGGCACGCAAGGCCTGCTCGCTGTCCTGATCACGGACGGCTTGAAACGTATCCCGGATGTCAGCAAATAACGACTGTTGAAAACCCGCTAACCGCACCGACGCCGTTGAGATTTTCGCCGCATTCAAATTCAGTTCCTTCCGTAGACTCGTCATCGCCCCGCGCAGCGAGCGCAACTGCCCCTGCAATTCTTTCTCTCCTTCCGCGCCCGACAGCGCCTGTCCAAGATAGCCCTGCAACGACCACAGCGTGCGGCTCAACTCCGGCACATCCACCTGCGCCATGTCTGGGTCAAGAAAGTTCACGCCCTCCACCGTCTTCTTGATTTGGCCGATGACTTCCAGCTTGTGCGTCGGGTCGGCAGTCAGGAAGCGGCTCATGGACTCCACGTCCTCCACCGTCGGAAGCTTGCGCAATCTTCCCTCAAGCACTGCCGCCTGCTGCGGCGTGTCGGCCACGACCGCAGCGAACAAAACTGACTTGGGCGTGGACGAGATCAACTTCTTTTCAAAGAGTACCGCCTGCAAGTCTCGGCTCTGCATGTTCAGCAAGTTGTAATCAAACGTAATCCGGTAGAGTTGCGTGGCGCACAAGGCGCACAAGCTCAGCGTCAGCACCGACACCAACACCGGACGATCCAGCCAGATTCGTTCGATGCGCGCTAGCCGGTCATTCTTGTCCGCAATCTCCGGCTCGCCGCCTTGTTGACGATTCCGCAGCAGCAACGCCGGGAGCATCGTGAGCATCGGCACGAGGCAAATCAACAGCCCTCCGCCGCTGATTAATCCCATCTCCTGAATCCCCTTGAAGTCCGTGAACCAAATCACGAGAAACGCGCCCGCCGTCGTGAATGCCCCGG
>JBJOPC010000019.1:0-3204 GCA_046050965.1 Verrucomicrobiota bacterium
CAAAAACTAATGGTGATGACCAGCAACCGTCCTATCAGTGAAATTCAAGGATTTGAACAACGCCTTACCTCACACTTCGAGTGGATCTTGGTCACGGATTTGCAACCATCAGATACCACAATTCAGGAAGTCATTTTTGAAAGTCATTGAGTTGACGACATCAATTTCGATTCAAACCCATTTCACGACTTTGCAATTTTTGTTTCCACATCTTTTCCAAATCTAAAATCTGTTCCGCGTTTAAGGCTGTTCCAGCCACTTCTAAAATAGAAACTTGATAATCGCTGGGGTCTCGACTCTTAAGTGCTACGTTGCCGCCGTGTCCGTTTGCGTATTCCTGCCAGCGTCCGAAGAATCCAGATTCACCAGTGGCAGAACCAATATATTGCTCTTTAGTTTTTGGGCAGGTGAGTAAATAAATGCCTTTTGAACTTTTGAGGACGTTTATCCAGCCGGTTGGAAGTTTTTCTAGTTCTGAAAGCGATTTTATAAAATTAAGAAAACCGGGGAAGTCATCTTCTTTGAACTGTCTTCGCAATTCTACAATTTCCTTATTTTGGTTGTCAGCCCGCTGTATCCAAGACCGAGTTCCTTCTCCCCACTCAATTACCATCTTCCCGATTAGGTCTTCCAGTCGCTGCTCCACCGCCAAATCATAAACATGGTAACAGCCAGCTTCATCCACGCCGTCCATGTGAGGCTTTGGTGTATCTCGTTCCAGTAATTTTTTGCTTCGGACGCGATAGATTCCTACAAACAGCGTCTCATCGCCGGGCGTTCCTACAAATGAAGCCCAGTATGATGCTTTCATCTTGTTTTCATTTTTCACTCCTTGAGTTGCTTGATACAACTCAAACTGCTGGCGATTATCACACCATAACTTATACGGAGTTTTGTCCTTTGCCGCCCGATTGTCTTGATGTCGGAGAAGGCGAACATCGCTTAAATTGAAACCAGCCGCCTGCAAGATGGTATTAAGCATTATTGGCATAATTTCTTTCCTCACCAAAAACACATTTTCAGAGAGGCAGTCAACTTATTCCACATTTAAAATCTTCGCCGCCTGCTTGCGGCCGCCGAGCGTGAGTTGCAATGGCTCGCCCGCTTTTCTGCCGGCGAGTTGCGCGCCGAGCGGGGATTGCGGGGTGATGACGAGGATTTCCTTTTTGTCCACCACCACTTCCGTGCCGCCCGAGCACACCAAGCTTGCCGAACTCGGTGATGAAACTGCCAGTCAAAATTCTTGCGAACATTTCCCCAGCCTCGCTGTCAATTTCACCGTCCGGCTTGCGCGCTGCCCGCGCAGTTGGCAACAATAACGGAAGCAATGTCGCAAATCGTGTTGTGCAAACGTAAATCAAACCGCCGCGCCCGGCTCTTCGCCGGAGTTGCGCTGCTCGGCTTCGCCGCCACCGCGTTCGCTGCCAGTTTCACCGCCACGCTCGACCGCGACACCGTGACCGTGGGCGAGGCTGCGGTGCTGACGCTCACCTTCGAGGGCGGCTCGCCCAAATCGCCGCCGCAATTGCCCGCGCTGCAAAATCTCCGCGTGGGTTACGGCGGGCAGTCCAGTTCGTTCAGTTGGAACAACGGCGTTTCTTCCTCCACCATCAGCTACACCTATCAACTCGCGCCCACCACGCCCGGCGAGTTCGCACTCCCGCCCCTCGCCGCCGTCGTCGGCAGCGAGACGCTGCACAGCCCCGCTGTCACACTCAAAGCCGTGCGCGCCGAAGCCGCCACCCCCGACGCCACTAACGCTGACCAGCAACTCGTCCTGCTTAAACTTTTCCTGCCGCGCAAACAAATTTATCTCGGCGAAATTATTCCTGTCGAAGTTCAAATTTTTCTCAACCCGCGCGTCCAAGGCATCCAGCAAAACCAAATCTCCCCGCCCGCCGGTGACGGTCTCGTGTTTGGCAAACAAATCCAAGGCCAGCAACGTAACGTCAAAATTGGCAACACCACCTTCAACGTCATCCCGCTCTACTACACGATGACCGCGAACAAAACCGGCGCGCTCACGCTCAACGCCGTGGACGCCACCTTCGTCGTTCAGTTGCCGCCCAACGGCCAGCCGCCGCGCGATAATTTTGATCCGTTCGGCATTTTCAACCGCAACGAAACCAAGCGTGTCACGCTCTCGTCCGATGCCGAGACGCTCGAAGTCTTGCCGTTGCCCGATGGCGCGCCTGCCAGCTTCAACGGCAGCGTCGGCAATTATTCTATGAACTTCGCCGCGTCACCGACGGACCTCACGGCGGGCGACCCCATCACGGTAAAAATTCAAATCAACGGACGCGGCGCACTCGACGCACTCGCGTTGCCTACGCAAGCCGCGTGGAGCGAATTCAAAACTTACCCGCCCACTGCCAAACTCCAGCTTGCCGACCAACTCGGTTTGCAAGGCGCGAAAAATTTTGAACTCGTCGTCGTGCCGCAGAGCCCGGAACTCCACGCGTTGCCGCCGTTCGAGTTCAGCTTTTTCGACCCCGAGAAAAAATCCTACGCCACACTCAAGCATCCCGGTGTCGCTCTCACCGTGCGCCCCTCCGCCGCCAGCGTCGCCGCGCCCACGCTCGCCGGTGTCAAAGCCGAACCCGCCGCAACCAAACGCGAACTTGCGCCTATCAAACTGGAACTGGGTCGCACACGTTCGCGCGGCGCGGTGAGCCTCGCGCAAGTCGGCGCATGGACGCTCGCGGGAATTTCTGCGTTGGCCTACGTCGGTTTGTTCGCGCGCCGCCGGCAGGCTGAATCGCTCGCCAACAACCCGCGCCTGCGCCGCCAGCGCGCCGTCGCCGCCAGCCTCGCCAGCGGCTTGGCTGACCTGCGCGAATTTGCCGCCGGGAAAAATTCCGAACAGTTTTTCGCCACGCTCTTCCGCCTCATCCAAGAACAACTCGGCGAACGACTCGACGTGCCGGCGGCGTCCGTCACCGAATCCGTCATCGAAGAAAAACTCCGTCCACGCGGTGTCGTCACACCCGCGCTGGAACGGCTGCACGAACTTTTCCAAGCCTGCAACCTCGCGCGCTTCGCCCCCGTGAAATCCAGCCACGAACTCGAAGCCTTCATCCCCAAACTGGAAACCGTGCTCGAAGACATGAAAGGCATCGAATGAAAAACTTCTTCCACGCACCACGCACCACGCACCACGCATTCCTGCTCCTCCTCGCGCTCGCGGGAAATTTATTCGCCGAC
>JBJOPC010000020.1:0-12930 GCA_046050965.1 Verrucomicrobiota bacterium
GCAACCGACCAAGCCGAGGGCGAGCAGGGCGAAGATTCTTTGCTGGCTAACGGCGGAGTTGAGGACGAGAAAACCCAGCAGTAGCAAGGTGACCACCAGATGTGCGTGATAGCGTAACATGGAATAGCGGTAGGCAGTTTCGTAACCGAAGACGGCAGCACTGGCGGCGGACTGAACCACGACGTTGATGACGATGAAAGCGAAGAGGGGGTCTCGGCTGAAGGCGAAAAGTGTCGGGCACTTTTTCCAGAGCAGCCAACTCAGCCAACCCGCCCAGAAAATTATCGGCAAGCCGCCGACCAAATCAAAATCGAGCAGCGTGGTGACCAAGCCGCTGGAAAAAATGGCGAGCCAGTGTTTGAACTCGTGAGGCAGCAGCGAAAGTTGCGTTGTCGCTTGGCCGAGCGACGAGCCGAGCGATTGATACCAGACAAGCCATGACAAGAATCCTGCGCCGACGGCGGCTGCGTATTCCCAAAATAGTTTTCGGCGGAACCACGCCGCGAACAGCAGCACCGCGACGCCGCTGCCGCAAGCCACGGCGACGTGCGTGTGAAACAGCAGCACAAAAATCAGTGCTGCGAGTATGCCGCGAGTTTTTTGACTTTTGAATTCGGCGGACAAATGCCAAAGCAGGGCGGCGGATAGAAAAATCAGGATGGAATAATACCGCGCGCTGCGTTGAAATAAAATTGTCTGCGGCGCAAGCAAAACTAGCGCGGCGAGGAGGCCTGGAAAATTGATTCGCGCTTTTAGCGCCGCATAAATAGGGAAGAAGGCGAGGACGCCGATGAGGGCGAAGAGTGTGCGCAGACCGGCAGTGTCGTTTCCGAAAATTGCCAGCGAGGTGGCGCCGACGTAAAAATGCAGCCATGGAATTTGTTTATACCGTAGTTGCTGGTCGAGCGTGCGCCCGCTGTCAATCACGGCGGCGTTGCGACCGTCGAAGGCGGTGGGATAACCGAAGTGCAGGATGTTGCGCGCGGCGATGCCGGTTTGCGCTTCGTCCGCCCAAAGCAACGGTCGGTCGAGCCGGTAAAGATACGCGAATGTGATGATGGCTAGTGCCAGCACCAGTCGCAACCAGTCCGGAAAAGCGCGGCGGGCGAGATTGGTTTGGCTGGGATGGGGGTTCACAGGCAGCTTGGATTTGCGGTGAATCATCGGTAACGCGTGCGGCGCAGTCCAGCAGTATGTCGGCGCGCTGTTGCGGAAGGCTTGTCAGCAAGGAGGCTTTCCCGTTAAAAAGATGTGTGCCATCGCCCACCTCGCCCAAACCATTGCTGGCTGCTGCGCCCGCGAGAGTGATTTGGCCGGGCGTTCTTATTTTGCTGCTCACGGTGGTGGCGTATTGGCCAGCGTTGCGCGGCGGGTTCATCTGGGACGACGACCATTTTCTTACGGACAACCCTTTGATTCAGCAGGCTGACGGACTTTATCGCCTCTGGTTCACCACCACCGCGCCGGATTATTTTCCAATGACGTCCACGACACTGTGGTTCGAATGGCGGCTGTGGGGCGTGCAGCCGCTGGGCTACCACTTGGTGAACGTGTTGTTGCACGCGGCGAGCGCGGTTTTTTGGTGGCGTATTTTTTTGCGGCTGCGAATTCCCGGCGCGTGGCTGGCGGCGGCCATTTTTGCGCTACATCCGGTAAACGTGGAATCGGTGGCGTGGATCACGGAGCGCAAGAACACGCTCGCGATGTTTTTCTTCGCCGTGACGCTGGCGTGGTATTTGAAGTTTGAGGACACGAAATTACGACGCTGGTTCTGGCTGGGCGTGACGGCGTTCGCGCTCGCGCTGTTGAGCAAGACGGCGGTGGTGATGTTGCCGGTGGTGTTGCTGGGCGTGGCGTGGTGGCGGCGCGGGCGCATCGTGCGGCAAGACGTATGGCGCGCGCTGCCCTTTTTCGTCGAGGCGGGCGTGTTGGGGTTGGTGACGGTCTGGTTTCAATATCATCGTGCTATCGGCGTGGATGTCGTGCGTGCCGACAGTTTCTGTTCGCGGCTGGCCGGGGCAGGCTGGGCGGTTTGGTTTTATTTGTTCAAAGCGGTGTGGCCGCTGGATTTGATTTTTGTTTATCCGCGCTGGGAGATTAACTCGGGCAATGTGCTTTCATATTTGCCGGGGCTGCTCGTGCTGGTGGGGCTGTTGGTTTGTTGGCACCTCCGCCGTCCGTGGAGCCGGGCATTGCTGTTCGGGCTGGGTTATTTTGTGGTGCTGCTGCTGCCGGTGTTGGGGTTTCTGAACATTTATTTCATGCGCTACTCGCTGGTGGCGGATCACTGGCAGTATTTTTCCATCCTTGGTCTCGCGGCGTTGGCCGCCGCAGGAATCACGACGGCGGGCGGGGTTTTGAAAAAGCAAAGCCAAGTTGCGGAGTTCGCTGGCGGCGCAATTATACTTTTGATGCTTGGCGGTTTGACGTGGCGACAGGCGGGGAATTATCGCGACCTTGAAACGCTCTGGCGCGACACCCTGAAAAAGAATCCAGCGGCGTGGATGGCGCAAAACAATTTGGGCAATCTCTTGCTCGAACGCGAGCAAGTGGCCGAAGCGGTTGCTTGCTATCGCGCGGCGCTCGCCGCGAAGCCGGATTATGCCGATGCCTGGAGTAATCTCGGCGGCGCGCAGTTGCGCCAAGGCCGGTTGGCCGAAGCGGTGGCCGCCATCGAGTATGCGTTGCGGTTGCGCCCAAATTTTGTTGAGGGTTTCATCAATCTCGGCAGAGCGCGCGCCCAACAAAAAGATTTAGTTGGCGCGATTACCAATTATCAGCAAGCCCTGTGGCTCAAACCGGAGGACGCCACCGCGCACTACAACTTTGGTGTCGCTCTCATGATGCAGGGGAAGCTCGCGGACGCCGGGGCACACTTTCAAGCCTCGCTCCGGGTGCGCCCGAGCGATGCGCGCGTCGAAGTGAATTACGCCAGCGTCCTCGTGCAGCAAGGTCGGTTGGCCGAAGCCGCTGCCCTTTACCAAAAAGTTCTCGCGCGGAAACCGGACGATGCCTTCGCGCATGCCAATCTCGCGGATTGCCTCGTGCAGTTGGGGCAATACGATGAAGCTGTCGTGCAAGGGGGTGAAGCCATCAGGCTCCAACCCGAATTGGCGGCGGCGCATTACAATCTGGGGTGGGCGTTCGCGAAATTGCACCGCACGGAGGAAGCGCGAACGCAATTGCAGGAAGCATTGCGCTTGCAGCCGGATTACGCCGAGGCGCGGCAGCAACTCGCGGAGTTGACGACCAAAAAAACTGACGCTGAAAAATGAGCAAGCACTCGCAGACTAAATTCGTTCGTGCCGCTGTGCCGCCAGTTCGCGCGCCGTTGAGCCGTGATTGGTTCATCGCGGCATGGCTGGCGTTGGGCGTAGTGGTTTTGTTCTGGCCGATGTTGGGCTTTGACTATGTTTTTGTGGACGACGCGGCGTATGTGATTGAGAACCCGGAAGTGCAGGCGGGGCTGACGTGGCACGGTCTCGTGTGGGCGTTCACGACGGTCCACGCGAGCAACTGGCATCCGCTGACATGGCTCTCGCACATGACGGACGTGACGTTGTTCAGCGCCAAACCGTGGGGCGCGCACCTGACGAACTTGCTGCTGCACGCAGCGAACACGGCGTTGCTGTTCGCGCTGCTGCGAAAAATCACGGGCGCAGTCTGGTGCAGCGTCATCGTGGCGGTGTTGTTCGCGGTGCATCCGCTGCACGTCGAATCGGTGGCGTGGGTGAGCGAGCGGAAAGATGTGTTGAGCACGTTTTTCGGACTGCTAACGCTCCTCTGCTACGCAGGCTACGCGTCGAAGGTCGAGCGTCGAGCATCGAAGGCAGGACTGCCGTTCGACCCTCGACCCTCGACCCTCGACTATCGCCTTGCACTTTTATTTTTCACGCTTGGACTGTTGAGTAAGCCGATGCTCGTGACGTGGCCGTGTGTGATGTTGCTCTTGGATTTTTGGCCGCTGCGCCGCTTTCAGCTTTCAACTTTCAACTTTCAACTTTTCTTGGAAAAAATTCCCTTCTTCGCGTTGAGCGCGGCGGCGTGCGCGGCGACGGTGTTCGCGCAGGGCAATGGCGGCGCGATTATTTCGGTGGCGCGCTTGCCGCTGGCGGCGCGCTTGGCGAACGTCTGCCAAGCCTACGCGCGCTACTTGGGCAAAACTTTTTGGCCGACTTCGCTCTCGGTATTTTATCCGCCGATCGAACATCCGGCGTGGGCGGTGTCGCTCGCGGTGCTGCTGCTGGTGGGCGTGAGCGCGCTGGCGGTGTGGTGGGCGCGGCGGCGTCCGTATTTTTTGGTCGGTTGGTTTTTATTTCTCGGTGTGCTTGTGCCAGTCATCGGCTTGGTGCAAGTGGGCGGGCAATCCATGGCCGACCGTTACGCGTATGTGCCGCTCGTGGGAATTTTTATCATCGTGGTCTGGGGCGCGAACGAACTGCGCGAACGCTGGCCGGGCAGCGGCGATTTTTGGAAAATCGCAACGGTCGTGACGCTCGTCGCCAGCACCGTGACGATGCGGCGGCAATTGGTTTTGTGGCACGATAACGACGCGTTGTTCAGCCACGCGCTGGCGGTGACGAAGAAAAATTGGCTCGCGGCGAGCGGCTGCGGTTCGGTGCTTTACGCGCGCGGTGAGACGGAAGCGGCCATCCGCCTGTATCGCGAATGCCTTGCAGTGGAGCCGGACTACACGACCGCGCGTAGCAATCTCGGCATGGCGTTGTCGCGCGTGGGACGTTACGAGGAAGCGGTAGTGGAATTTCGCACGGTGCTGAAAATTATGGAAGACCCGTGGGTGGGTCACAACAACCTTGCCATCGCGCTGGGCGCACTCGGGCGCACGGACGAAAGTTTCGCGGAATACGCGCTCGCGAAAAAAGTGCAGCCCACGTTCGCCGGGACTTATCTGAACTTCGGCACGGCCTTGTCCATCAAAGGACGCCTCGCCGAAGCGGAGCAAAATCTCCGCGAAGCTGTGCGGCTTGACCCCACTTCCGCCGCCGCGCACAAATCGCTCGGCGTGGTCTTCGCGAAAACTGGGCGGCGCACCGAGGCGATGGCGGAGTTCACCGAGGCGTTGCGGTTGAAGCCGGACTTGCAAGATGCCGCCGTGCGCCTGCGCGAACTGCAGGTGCAAACTCGGTGACGAAAAAATCTTTCGCCACCATTCCGTCATTGCACCCGTGGGCGGCGTTCACTCCCAAATCCGAAACGGCATCCCGTCTGGCTCCATGAAACTCCCGCAGTGCGGGCAACGTCCGGGTTTCGTCCACACGGCGACTTCGTGCGTGGCCTCCAGCGGGCAGGCGGGTGCGCGCGTCATCCAGCGGGTGCGTGGTGGCGCGCCGAACTTGAGCGTGTTCGCGGGCGTGGCGGGTTCGGGCAAAAGTTTTTTCGGCGGGGGCAACGGCGGTTCTGGCATCCGCTCGCGCACGAGCACGTCGCGGAGTTCGCGGCAATTTTTGCAATGAATCGTCTGCGTCGTGGCGTGGCAGCCCTCGGCCTCGCCACCCGCGATGCGCGCGGAATAGTCGCAACGTTCGCAACGGAAAAGATAAATGCGCGGCATAGCAGGTTTGAAATTAGCTCACGGACAAACTGGCGGACAAGCCATCCGCAGATTTCACAGCTTGGCGCAGATTGGTTTTTATCTGCGAACATCTGCGGAATCTGCGGATGAAAAATAGAGAAAGCATTTCAGCTTATTTCAACGCGGCCTCCGCGCGGGCGAGGTTGGCGCGGACTTCCGGCGTGTCGAGTCCGTGCGTGAGTGCGAGTTGGTATTCGGCCACGGCGGCGGCGAATGCGCCCCGGCGCGCGAGCATCGTGCCGAGGTTGCGATGGGCTTCGGCAAAGTTTGCGTCGGCCTGCGTAGCCGCGCGGAACTCGGTTTCGGCGGCGTCGGCTTGGCCGAGGTTGGCGAGCGCGAGGCCGAGATTATTATGCGCGAACGGATAGCTGGGGTGGAATTCCAGCGCGCGGCGAACATGCCCGGCGGCGGCGGCGAATTCATTCTTCGCGAGCAGCGCGACGCCGAGATTATTTTCTGCGAGATAATTTCCACGGGTCACGGCGGCGGCGTGGGTGAACAAGGTTTCACTGTCGCGCCAGTGGCGGAGTTGCGCCCGCGTCGTGGCGGCGCAAAAGCAAATGACCGCGACGGCAAGCAGCCAGTTCAGTCGCACACCAAAGTTCGGCGCGCTCCAAACTGCCGCGACGAAAACTCCGACGAGCGGCAAGTAAGTGTAACGGTCGGCGTGAGCCTGTTCACCTGCTTGCACGAGGCCCAGCACGGGCAGCAGCAGTGCGAGCAACCAAAGCCAGCCGACAAAAAATTGCGGCCACGCGCGGCGTCGCACGCACGCCAGCGCACTTACGCCCACGACGAGCGCGGACGTAGCCAGCACGCCGAGTGGCGGCGATGATCCCGGGTGCGGATAAAACACGGCGAGGTGGCGCGGCCAGAAAGTTTGCGCGAGGTAAGTGCAGACCGCGACGGGCGCATGGGCGAGCCGCGTCGTGAGTGGCAATTCCACCACGAAGCCGCCGCGCGTTTGTGTGGCAAACGTGAGCAGTGCCGCGACGAAGGCCAGCAGCACGAATGGAATTTTTTCTATAAGCAGTGTCGAAGGACGAGCGGCGAGGGACGAGGATGGAGACGCCACTCGCCACGCGTCGCCCGTCACACGTTGCAGCGGCCAGAAATCCAGCAGCAGCAGCACGGCGGGCAGCGGAATTACGGACGGCTTGCACAAGAGCGCGGCGGCGAAGGCGAGTAGGGCGAGCCAGTAGTCGAGGGTTGAGGGTCGAGGGTCGAGCGGCAGTTTTCCGTTCGACTTTCGACTTTCGACCCTCGACGCATATCGCGCGTAGCCCCACAGCGAGAGCAACGTGAAAAAGGCGGCGAGCAAATCTTTGCGGTCGGCAATCCAGGCTACAGTTTCAACGTGCAGTGGATGCAACGCGAACAGCGCGGCGACGAGCACGGCGCGGAGTGGTGCGCCCGTGAGCGCGAGGAGCAGGCTGAACACGAGCAGTGTGTTCGCAACGTGCAGCGCGAGGTTGGTGAGATGAAATGCGCGCGGATGCGCGCCGAAAAATTGCGCGTCAGTTTGCAGCGAGAGCCACGTCAGCGGATGCCAACTGCCCATCGCGCCGGTGGTGAACGCCCACGCGACGTTGCTGGCGGTGAGTCCGCCGAGGACGTGCGGGTTGGCGGTGACGTATTCGGGGTCGTCGTAGTTGACAAACTGGAATTCGCGCACCGGCCAGAACAGCGCGAGCGTGGCGACGGCGAGCAGCAGCGCGAGAAATTTGGTTTTTACCGAGTTCATTCACGGATGGCTTCGCTTGCGCGGAAGTGGACGAGGTGTGCGCGGATTTGGTCGGCGAGTTTTTGGTCGCCAGCGGCTTCAGCCAAGCGCAGCGCGGTTTCGGCGTGGGCGATGGCGGCGGGAAAATCTCCGGCGTGGGCGCAGGCGGCGGCGAGGGTGTCGAGCGGCGCGGGATGTTCGTGCGCGGTCAACTCGACGGCGCGCGTGGCGAGTTGCACGGCTTCGGCGTTGACGGCGGGCCAATGGTCGTCGCCGGTGGCGAGCAGCCACGCGAGGGAATTGTGCGAGTCGAGGTCGTCGGCAGCGAGGTGCACGGCGGCCTCGAGGTGCGGGCGGGCAAGATTTTTTTCGCCGCGCACGAGGAGGAGGTGCGCGAGTTTGGCGTGGCTCTTGGCGTGGTTGGGATTGAGTTGGAGCGCGAGTTCAAATTCGTTTTCGGCGTCGGTTAATTTTCTTTGATCGAGAAACACGGAGCCGAGGTTGTGATGAATCGCGCCGAGGTCGGGGCGCAGGCGCGCGGCTTCGCGATAGCTGGCGAGCGCGCCGTCGTAATCGCCCGCAGCCTGCAACGCGGCGGCGAGATTGTTGTGGGCTTCGGCGAGGCCGGGCGCGGATTGCACGGCAGCGCGGAGGTATTTGATGCCTTCGTCGCGACGACCGAGGCGCACGAGCAAGCCGCCGAGATTGACGGATGGCTCGGCGAAATTGGCGTGGAGCGCGAGCGCGCGTTCGTAGGCGGCGATGGCTCCGGCGGTGTCGCCGCGCGCGTCGAGGGCTTGGCCGAGATTGTTCCAGCCTTCGGTGTAATCGGGTTTGAGTCGCACGGCTTCGCGCTGGTGCTGCTCGGCGGCGTCGAGTTGGCCGCGATTAAAAAGTTCGAGGCCAAGATTGCCGTGCGCGAGCGCGGAGTCGGGATTCGCGGCGAGCGTGGCACTCCACAGCGTTGCGGAGTTGCGGTAAAAATTACTTTGCCGCCACGTCAACGCGCCGAGCGCGAGCAGCAGGCAGGTGACCATCGTGACGCGCACGTTTTCCGACCACGCGCGTGCGTGGTGAACCGCCACGCCGACGAGCGCGGCGATGAGGCCGAGGCTGGCGAGGTATTGATAATGGTCGGCGGCGGACGCGTAGCGAAAGGTGTAGAGCCAAATCAAACCGAGCATCGGCGACAGTGCGGCAGTAAAAAAAATCAGCCCGGCCATCACGCCGCGTGGCAAAATGGAGCGGCGCAGCCAGACCAAAACCGTCGCGCCCGCTACGCCCGCGAGCCAGAGCCACGAGGAAAACTCGCGCAGCGCGACGTGCCACTTGGGGTAGCTGAACGCGAGCGGCCACGGCCAGAAAATTTTACCCGCATAGAAACACAGCGCGCGCGCCGCGAGCAAGGCGCGTTCGGGCAGGCTGAATTCTGCGCCGGACTCCACGGAGTAATTGCCGAGATGTTTTTCCCACCAGACGGAGACGAGGCCGAGTGCTATTCCGACGGCGACGAACGGCAAAATCTGCGCCGCGCGCCGCCACGAAAACTTTTCACCACGCAGCCAGCAAATTAAAACCAGCGCGGCGGGCAAAGTGCAGGCGGTGGTTTTCGCAAATAACGCGAGCAGACACGCGAGGAGGGCGAGCGCGTAAAAGTTTTTTTGGCCGTCGAGGAATTTTTGCCACGCGAGACACGCGGTGAGATAGAAGAAAGTGGATTCCGTATTTTTCAATTCGGTGACCCACGCGACGGACTCGACTTGCACCGGATGCAACGCCCACACGGCGGCGGCGAGCCACGCGCCCGGCACGGCGAGGCGGCGCAGAAGCGTCCACGCGAGCAGCGCATTCGCGGCGTGGAAGAGGACGTTGATGACGTGGTAGCCGAGCGGATGCAAACCCCAGAGCGTGTGTTCGAGGCGCAGCGTGGTGAAGACGAGCGGGAAATATTGCGACTGGACGTGCGCGGAAAACCAGATTTTCCAAAGTCCGTCCGGCGCGGTGAGTAGCGGATTTTCCGTGACGTAGCGGTCGTCGTCCCAGACGTAGCCCGCGTGCCAGACGGGCAGATACGCGACGACGACGAGCAGCACGAGCGCGGCGGTGGCGGCGTAAAAATTAAAGCGCGAGTGGGCGGAATTCATCGGTGTGGCGACGCGAGACTGTGCGGGCGCGCGGAAAGTTTTTCAAGTGGGCAGTGCGCACGGAGTGACGCGCCCTACCAAATTTCGTCACGTCACCAAGTCGGCGGCGGCGGCGTTGGCGCGGACTTGGTCGGGATTTTTGCAGCCGGGAATCAGCGCGACCACGAGCGGGTTTTGCAGGCACCATGCCATCGCCCATTTTGCCATCGGCACGCCGGGCGGAACTTCGGTGCGTTGCAACACTTCCACTTCGGCGAGTTGCGTTTTCAAACGGTCGGCGGAAAACGTCGCGCGCACATCGTTCGCGGCGAAGGTCGTGCCGGGTTTATATTTGCCGGTGAGAAAACCGCTAGCGAGCGGGACGCGCGCGAGGATGCCGAGACCGTCGCGTTCGGCGTGCGGAAAATACATCGTCTCCGGACGGCGATCGAGGCGGTTGTAGACGACCTGCAAAACTTCTGCGCCGACGCCCTTCGCCGCGCGCGCTTGGAATTCGCTGCCGACGCCGACGATAGAAATGCCGAGCGCGCGGATTTTGCCGAGGCGTTTTTGCTCGGCCAACATTTTCCAGAGCGCGTCATTTTGGAACAGCGCGTCGGAGCCGGAATGAAATTGGTAGAGGTCAATCACGTCCGTCCGCAGCGCGCGCAGCGAAGCTTCGAGCTGCGCTTGCACCCCAGTGACGGAGAAATCGTCGTCGCGGTTCATGAAACTTTTGAAGTGATGGCCGAACTTGGTGGCGACGAGCCAGCGTGAGCGGTCGCGGCGCGCGAGAAAATCGCCGACGAGTTTTTCCGCGAGGTGATCGGGACCGTAACACTCGGCGGTGTCAATGAAGTTGATGCCGCACTCGGCGGCAGTGTCGAGGATGGCATCCACTTCCGACTGCGCGAAGTCCACGCCCCATTCACCGCCAAATTGCCAAGTGCCGAGGCCGATGACGGAGGGTTTCAAATTGGTGGAGCCGAGTTGGCGGTATTTCATACGCCTAGCGTAGAAGGCAAAAGGCAAAGGGCAAAAGGCAAAAATTGGTTGCACGTTGTAGGTTGAAAGTTGCAAGCAGACTGTGCTGTTCACGTCGGCGCAACTTTTGGAGTGCGCGGGCATGACCGCGCTTTGTCACTGGGAGACATGTCTCCCAGTCTCAAAGCGGCGACGTGTCGCCGCACTCCAAACCGCGCAGCAGCGGAATCAAAGACTGACTTTTGCGGTGCACGACTTTAATTTTCGCGAGCATGATTTCGCCCGCCAAAATTCCTCGCGCCGTGTGGCTGCTCGCGCTGGCGTCGCTCGCGTTCTACGCGCTGCTGCCGGGCGTGGCGGCGGGACTCACGTTGGCGGAACCGAGTTTCGCCGGGGAAGTTTTTGGCTGGGTGAAACAACTTTCGCCGTCCGCGCTCGTTGCGTTGCACGACGGCGGTTCGCATAAAATGGCGTCGGTTTGGTTTGTGACAATCATGGTCGGGCTGTTCGCGAGCTACGCGTTCGCGCTGAAACGAGTTGCGGGAATTCAATCGCTGAAGCTGCAAGCGTTCGTGTTTGGCGCGGGCGCGCTGTTCCTTGGCGGGCTATTGCTCGCACCGGTGATGTTATCCTCGGACGTTTTTGCTTACGCGTTGTATGGGCGCGTGGCGGCGGTGTATCACGCGAACCCCTACGACCTCGCGCCGGTCATCGCGGCGAACGATTCGTTCCTGAAATTATTCGGGCAAGAATATCTGCCGTCGTGGTATGGGCCGGTGTGGACGCTCATTTCAACTGCGCTGGCGAAACTTGGCGGCGAACACGTTGGGCTAACCGTGCTGTTGTTTCGCGGCACGGCGGTCGCGGGCGCGCTGACGTGCGCGGGTTTGATTTGGGCGAGCTTGCGGCGGTTCGCGCCGGAACGTGCGACGCAGGGGCTGGTTTTCTTTTTATGGAATCCGTTGCTCGTGATGGAGACCGGCTTGAGCGGTCACAACGATTCCGTGATGCTCGCGCTCGTGCTGCTCGCGGTGTGGCTGCATCTGCGTGGCTGGAAAACCGGCGCGGTCGTCGCGCTCACGCTGTCCGCGCTGGTAAAATTTCTGACGGGAATGCTCGTGCCGCTCTACGTCCTGCTCGTGTTGCGCGAACTCGGCGCGCGCGAGCAACCGTGGTTGCGCGCGCTGTGGACGGTGAACTTGCGGCCAAAACTTTTCTTCCTCGCGCGCAGCGGCGTGGCGGCGGCGTTGGTAGTTTTCACCGCGACGGCGTTGACAAAATCCAACTCCGGTTCGCCCGCGTCACAAGCAGCGGTCGCACCGGATTTCTACCAGAACAATTTTCACGAACTGATTTTCAAAGGCATCCGGCGCACGCTCGGCGAGAACGCGGAGTCGGTGCGGACGCCGATCTATTTCCAAGGCTGGTGGCTGGCCGCGAGCACGAACACGTTTCTCCGCGCCGCGCCGAATGACGAAGCCGAAGTGCGGGAGTTTCTCGACCCCGGTGCGAAGCTCCTCGTCGTTGCGCCGCAGCCGAGCGACTGGGCGCGTGTTTACGACCCGGTCTCGAAACAGTTTGGCTACGCGGACACGACGAGTTTTTCCGACGCGCCCAAACCCACGCTCGCCGAGACGGACGCGACCGTGACGAAGTATGAAACGATGGCTGCCGATTGGCCAACGGTGCGGACGGCGAATAATATTGTGCGTGTGATGACGTGGATTTTATTCGCCGCGTTCGGGCTGCTGTGCGCGTGGCGGACGGATTCGTTTGAAGAATTTCTCGTGTGGTCGGTGGCGGCGTTGCTCGCGTCGTATTTTTTAATCCTCACGGAAATCTGGCCGTGGTATGTGAACTGGGCGGTGGCACTGGCGGCGTTTGCGCCGCAGCGCGCGCCTGCGCGGCTCGCGCTGCTGCTCTCGGCGGGCGTGATGACGCTGGACGTGACGCTCGGTTTCGTGGGCGGCGAACCGGCGTGGGTAGCGACGTATCGCTCGCTCCCGGCGTTCGTGCTGCCGCTGATTTTATGGGCGTGGTGGTGCAGACGACGACCGTGTGCTTCAAAACCGGGTTGAGAAAAAGCCTGCTTCATCACTGAAACAGGCTTTTGATTTGGCCGTGTAAAATCCCCACTCAACGCCAGCCACCGCGCACGAACACATGCACCCCGCCACGATACACATAACGGTGCGGAACCCACACCACCCCCACGCGCGGCGGGCGATCCCAATGACCGCGTTCCCACACCCAACGGTCATGCCACATCCAGCCGCCGCTCACCCACACGAAGCCCGGGCCGGGCGAGACCACCACCGTTTCCACGATGGGTGCGGGCGGTGCTTCGCGCACGATGATTTCCGAACCGACCGGGGCGGCGGTGGTGATTGTTTCCGTGCGCACGACCCGCCCACCGCGTTGACGATAGACCACGCGCTCGCGCGTCACGCAACCGCCCACGAGCAATGCGCCCGCGAGCAGCAGTTAACTAGCTTTGCCGAGTGTTA